>JANQLL010000021.1 GCA_028280605.1 Candidatus Gastranaerophilales bacterium | reverse complement strand
AATCACGTAAACTAATGGCAGTAGAGCGCAACAAATTTGTTGCAGAGTGCTGCGAAGAGGCAAGGAAGGAAGCACAC
Source organism: Candidatus Gastranaerophilales bacterium (assembly GCA_028280605.1). Taxonomy (GTDB): domain Bacteria; phylum Cyanobacteriota; class Vampirovibrionia; order Gastranaerophilales; family JANQFW01; genus JANQFW01. The sequence goes on along the minus strand of JANQLL010000021.1, from coordinate 3,705 downwards.
CAACGCAAGTTGGAAGACCGTGCAAAAAAGAAGCTAAAAAAAGTTAAACAAGGGGAGTATAAGCTTGTTAAAGTATCCGGCAGCTCAAAGCCGGAAGATTTAAAGATTTACAAAGAAGTATCCGCAGTTGCAAAGGTGGCCGATGCTGCTTCAGCAGGCGATATTGATATTTTAAAAGATGATAAAAAAGAAAAGAAAATAGAAGATACGCTTAATAATGAAAATAATGCGATAAATGATAATATAATAGATATAAATAACAGCAAAAAAGAGGAATTAAACAAGAAAAAGCCTCATTATTAGCAATACTAAAGCAGATATTTAAAAAAAATAGGCAGTGATAAGCTCTTTTTTCAAGAGAAGAGGAGTATTTATCATTGCTATTTTTACTTGCTTTTAAAAATTAATAAAATAAACTATTCCCTGAATTGCGAAGCGGGAGCGTTAAAAATGAAATGGTCAATTTTATTTTTTATAAGCTCATTCTAAAGAGTAATCTGAAATTTAATTGAGAACCAGTAGTAAATAATGCTTGCAAAAAAATACATTTGTAATATATTATAATATATTAATGTGTTAATGTGTTTTTTTGGAGCAGATAAATGAAAAATATTTCAGGAAGTTTTAAAAATGTATTTTCAAACTTTAAAGGTGACCTCCTTGGAGGTCTAACAGCAGGGATCATTGCACTTCCACTAGCGCTTGCATTTGGTGTGGCAAGTGGTGTGGGTGCAGCAGCAGGTCTATACGGGGCGATTTTTGTAGGATTATTCGCATCAATTTTTGGCGGCACCAAGCCACAGATTTCAGGGCCTACCGGACCGATAACAGTAGTAGTAGCGGCAATTGTCGCATCTAACCCGGGTAATTTAAAGTTAATATTTGCAACGATCCTGCTTGCAGGACTTTTTCAGATATTGCTTGGTATAAGCAAAGTCGGTAATTTAATTAGATATGTTCCATATCCTGTAATATCAGGTTTTATGAGTGGTATAGGCGCTATTATAATCCTTTTGCAGATTAATCCTTTGTTAGGGCTAGATGTTCAGGGCACACCGCTTAAAACAATAATGAGCTTTGACCAGATATTAACCTCTTTTAATCAGCAAAGCCTTATTCTTGGAGCTTTAACTCTTTTAATAGTCTTTTTCACCCCAAGTAGAATCAGACTTTTAATACCACCACCTTTAATTGCGCTGGTTGGTGTAACTCTTATAAGCGTATTATTTGCTTTTGAAGTTAAAACTATAGGGGAAATACCAATAGGCTTTCCAAATATCCAATTCCCTCTAATATCTTTTGATGATTTAATAAAGGTTGTCCCTTTAGCTATTACTGTAGCTATTCTCGGGGCGGTTGATTCTTTATTGACATCCCTTGTTTCTGATTCATTGACAAAAACAACTCACAAATCTAATAAAGAGCTTGTAGGTCAAGGTATAGGAAATATGATTTCTGCTCTGTTCGGAGGAATAGCAGGTGCCGGGGCAACTATGAGAACTGTAGTTAATATTAAAACAGGTGGTAAAACTCCTTTATCCGGTGTTATACACTCAATTTTTCTAATAACTATTCTCCTGGGAGCTGCGCCTCTTGCTTCCAATATTCCAATGGCAGTACTTGCAGGTATTTTAATTAAGGTAGGCTTTGACATCATTGATTACAAGTTTATTAAAGTAATAAGCCACGCTCCAAGATATGATTTGGCTGTTATGTTGCTGGTTTTTGCTCTAACTGTATTTGATGACTTGATATTCGCTGTGGGAGCAGGAATAGTCTTATCAAGCCTACTTTTTGCCTCAAAAATTTCAAAGAAAATAAAAATTACTGTAAATGATTGCCAACAATGCTCTGAAACACTGAGTACTGAGAATATTGAAGAGTTATCCAAATATAAAATCAGAATGGTTGATATTCAAGGCGAATTTTTCTTTGGTTCAGCATCAAGGGTTTTGACCAGAGTGGATGACCTGCTGGGAACTGAGTACTTGATTATAAACTGTGAGTTAATTCCGGATATGGATATATCAGCTGTCTTTGCGCTTGAGGATATCATTGTAAGGATGAAGGATAAGGGAATAAAAGTATCTCTTGTTCTTGCAAGTGTTAATATTGCAAAGAAGCTGCTAAGGCTTGGCGTATTAAAACCAATTGGAAGAGATAACATCTTTTATGACAAACATAAAGCTATTGAAAAAGCCCACGATTTAATATCAGGGGAGGTAGACAAGCAGATTCCTGAAAAAGATGAGGTCACAGTATGAACAGAGAAAAATTTAATGACCTGTTCAAGGATATTTCAAGCTTCTTTGGTCTTTTGTCTAATCCTGACAGGGTTAAAATTTTAGGTTTACTTACAAAGCAGGAACTGGACGTTCATACAATACAGGAAAAGCTTCAAATAAGCCAATCAAGAGTTTCTCAGCATCTTAAGCTTTTAAAGCTAAATGCTTTAGTCGAAGAAAGAAGAGAAGGGAAACACGTTTATTATCACGTAAAAGATAAAAATGTATCAAAAGTAATAGAAAGTGCAATTCAGTTTCATATGGTATCAGTTACTGATCCTGAAGCAATAGCTTTATTCAAAGAATTTTTTAATTTATGGCATTTATCAACAGTAAAGTAGAGAAAAAAAGGAAAAGAATATTATAGGCAATTTTTTCAATATTTTTGTTTTTATAATAATAAGAATGGTAATAAGGTAAAGTCTAAGGTGTAAAAACGCAAAGCTGTTATATGTAGACAAAAATGCAAATTATTGTATTTGATAATAGGTATTGGTAATTAAGGTTAAGAATAAATAAATTTAAATAAAATTCTATAATAGTAAAAGCTTAAGCGGTTGATACATCTAATCAAAACAATAAAAAAATGTATAAGGTATTAAGGTAATAAATAAAGGCTTAAAGGTGTAGGAGGTATTATATGTGTAATTGTACAGGTGTAGGATTCAATCCTTTTTTTAATCCTTGGATCTCAAGTCAACCTTACTGTGGACAACCCCAATCTACTCCTTCAATTTTTTCAGGTCCACCATATAACCCAAGTCCTCAATATCCTCAACAAAATACCGGACAATTTGGCGGGTTTAATATGATGCAGTTTTTTATGATGATGATGATGATGATGATGGGCAAAAAGGCTGGAGAAGAATCAAAAAATAGTGATATTGAGACAAATAATGCAGATACAAGTAGTGAATGTAATGACTGCAAAACAGAAAAGTCTGAAGGAGTTGATGAAACTGAAAATACAGATGATAATGCTAGTGAAATGACTATTGGCGAAGCATTAAACTTAATCAAAGGCAATTATGATCTTGTAAAAGAAGCACACAAAGAAGGTGGCGGTATCGCTCATTTAGAAGATTTAAAAGCAATTGCAAATGGTACAGGTTATAGTGAAGAAATAAAAGAGGCTGCAAGACTTCTAATAAATAATCCAGAAATATTTAATGCAATGGAAAGCTCAAATGACAAAGATAATAATAAAGACAGTAAATTTTCAACAAAAGATATTGACAGATATTTAGAAGAAAATCCTAAAACAGCAAACTTAACGCATTCTGATTTAAATGAAGACGGCTAAAAAATATAAAAATCTAAATTATACTTCCACTAAAATACTTTTCAGATTATTAAATCAAGTTAGAGTTAATAAAATAAACTATTCTCTGAAAAGAGTAATCTAAAATTTAATTGATGA
>JANQLL010000141.1 GCA_028280605.1 Candidatus Gastranaerophilales bacterium | reverse complement strand
ACACGCTCCAACAATAATAAAAAATTAAATCAAAAATCGTTGCGTACAGCTTAAGCTAGTCATTGATTGACTCAAAAATAAGTAATAAAAGTGGCGACTGCCACCCTAGAATGATAGGCCGGGAAGGATTTTCTCACTTTGAGATTTTTGCTCGGTGGCTTGCTGACCGGTTTTAGTTTTGATAGATTTATTATTTAAATTTTCAGGCTTAAAACTATTTATAAATACAAAATGAAATAAAGCAATCCCCAGTACGGCTGCCACAGCTGCGGAAATTGCTATTCGTTTGGTCCTATAAGCATTTAGCCTATCAATCACGCGATCGCTTACTTTTGCTTCAGAAAAATTAATTTTATCAAAATATTTTTGTACAATTTGACTTGTCAGCTTTAAATTATCATAATCCCTATAACACATTTTACAGTGTTTTAAATGCTTTTCAACAATTAACCTGTCTTCTTCCGGCAGTTCATTGTCAACATAGACCGATATTTTATCACGTACATTATTACAATATTGGATTTCATCCAGTTTATTTACTACAAACTCAGTAGCTTTATAGTTTTTATCAAATTCTTCAACGTTAAAGTACTTTTTTACTATCTTAGATAATGCTTCAAGTTGCTCCAGCTCAGCCCTACAATCTTCACAGACCTTTAAATGTTTTGATATCTTGTTATATAACTCTTTATCTTTTATCTCACCATCATGAAAATCAGGTATCAAAGGTCTAATCTCTTCACAAATATGATCTTCCATCATCAATCCTTTCGCATTTGTAAATCACTGAAGATATGGTTTTATTTGGTCTTGTAGCTTGCCTCTTGCTCGAGCGAGCCTTGATTTTACAGTTCCTATACTTGTTTTGGTGATTTTAGCTATTTCGTCATAGCTTAACCCCTGTAATTCTCTTAAGACGACAACAACCCTAAACTGTTCCGGTAATTTCTGAATTGCTTCTTTTATTTTTTCATCCAATTCACTACCCAAAATAGTTTCTTCGGGGACTTGACCAATATCAGGTATTTCACGGGTAGCAACAGTGGCAGAATCCTGGTCAGAAATAGGCTCATCTATCGAAACCGTCGGCAACTTACGTGTCTTGCGTCTTAACTCATCATAAAAAAGATTGGTGATAATTTGATTAAGCCAATATTTGAATGTATCAGGATTTCTCAGCTTTTTTATAGATCTGGTCATCCTAAAAAGCACTTCCTGAGTTAAATCTGACAAATCGGGCCGGTTAGGGTCCAAATGGTATAACGTATTATAAACAATTTTCTCATTTCGTTTTATCAATGTTTCCAGCGCAAATTTATCGTCCTGCTGGCACAATCTCACTAAATCCGGTAAGGATATTGAATAATAGTGATCTTTCTGCTTTTTTTCCAATACTCTACCCTCCCTTAAAAACACAATTTAATATTTTTAAAAGGTTTTATATATAGCCATTAAGACAGAATTAATTTTGTTTATATGTTATAATCGACCCGGTATATTAAATTTTAGGTTTATAAGTATTGAACAGAATATTAGATGTAAATTTAAATAGAGCTAACGAGGCGCTAAGAGTAATAGAAGAAATTGCCAGGTTTTATCTGGATAATAAAGAACTATCTAAAAAACTTAAATACGCCCGCCACGAACTAAATAAAAATCTAAACGCCGCATACGCAGACCTGCTAAGTTCTCGCGACACAAAAAACGATATAGGCGCTAATATACAAAACCCGACTAACAAAACAAGCTTAATCAATGTATATCAGGCGAATTTTAAAAGGTTACAACAAGCCCTGCGCGCACTGGCAGAATTCAGCAGTATAAACAATATACCAAATAACAGTTTCGAAGAATTAAGATATCAATCATATACAATGGAAAAAGAGATGTTTGAAGAATTACAGAAAAAAATAAAAACTCAAAGGCTGCAAAAAGCCAAACTATACCTGGTCACAGACCGACAAAAATACGCTACTCACGATGAATTTTTAGATAAAATAGCGTCTGCGCTAGAGGGTGGCGTTGATATTGTACAATTAAGAGAAAAAACAGCTCATGCCGACGAGATTTTAGAGCTGGCAAAAAAGATCAAAGAACTCTGCGCACTTTATGATGCCTTGTTTATTATTAATGATAGAGTTGATATTGCGCAAATAGTCAAAGCTGACGGTGTTCATCTGGGACAAAATGATATAGATATACACTCCGCAAGAAAATTATTAGGTAATGAAGTTATAATAGGCATTTCCACGCATTGCCCTGAACATGCCAAAACAGCAGAAGAAAACGGTGCGGATTATATAGGCGTAGGTCCTGTATTTGAAACACCTACCAAGCCGGGCCGTAAGTCTGTAGGACTGGAATATGTAGAATGGGCATCTAAAAATGTATCTATACCGTGGTTTGCAATAGGCGGCATTAATTCAGATAATATACAAGAAGTTGTAAACGCCGGTGCCAAAAGAACAGCAGTTGTTAGAGCTATCATTAATGCCGACTCTCCTGCAATGGTGGCGGCTGATATTAAAAAACATTATAAAGATTAACTATTTATGGACGAGCGAGTCGGCGCAGCCGACGCAAAACGAGCCCAAATAAGAAACTCCCCCTTGCTAGGGGCTTGGGGGTAGATATAAATAGATTTAACTGACAATATTTACCAATTCACTCCCTTTACTAAATGCTTTAATACTCTCAAGAGTTGTTTCAGCTATATTATGCAAAGCCTCTTTAGTCAAAAAACCTTGATGTGAGGTAACTATAACATTATTAAACGTTAAAAGCCTTGCAAGTGTATCATCAGCTATTACTTCATTTGAAAAATCCTCAAAAAAGTAACTGCCTTCCTCCTCATAAACATCAAGCCCCGCACCACCGACTTGTTTGGTTTTTAAGCTTTTTATCAGGTCTTTAGTGTTAATTATGCCCCCGCGGCTTGTATTGATTATCATTACATTGTTTTTCATCTGGGATAAGCTGTTTTTATTAATCAAATGATATGTATCTCTTGTTAAAGGGCAATGTATCGAAATTATATCAGACTTTTTATATAAATCAGGCAAATCAACAAATTTAAAACCCAAATCTTGCGCCAATTGCTCATTTGGATATGGATCATAAGCAATAACATCAGCACCAAAGCCTTTCATAATTTTAATAAAGGCTTGCCCTATTTTACCCGTACCAATAACACCAACTGTTTTTTGGTATATATTAAATCCTACTAGCCCATTGAGGCTAAAATTATTCTCTTTAGTCCTGTTGTAAGCCTTATGGGTTTTTCTGTTTAAAGTCATAATTAGCGCAACGGCATGTTCTGCCACTGCTTCGGGCGAGTAGCCCGGTACTCTTACAACTTTAACATCTTTATTTGCGGATGCGTTTAAGTCAACATTGTTATAACCGGCGCATCTAAGCGATATTAATCTTACGCCGCAATTATATAGTGCGTCAATAGTTGCTTTTGATATATCGTCATTCACAAATGCGCACACTATATTATGACCTTTCGCCAGAACAGCGGTTTCGGGGTTTAGATGATATTTAAAATAGTTGATATCATAGCCGTAACTTTGGTTAATTTCGTTAAAAATATCAATATCATAAGGTTTTGCATCATAAAAGGCTATTTTTACGTGTTTATTGTTTATATTATTCTCTTTTGCAATTTCATTGCTTATATTACAAAGTTTATCAGCTGAGCTTGTTATTATATCTTCATTTTCTATATTTTTTGATTCTTTATCGTTATTTGACAATTTCCTAATTATACCTCTTTTTTAAATTTTTTATTATATAAATTATAATTAATAAAAAATAAAATATAAAGTATTGTTTCAAAATTCTGCTTAGCTGCAAAAAAATATAAATATTATAATAAAAAGGGTCGAAAAAATATTTATAAACAAAGTCAGTTTACTCGGAGATAATTAAAGAATTATGGATGAAAAAAAATACTGCTATATACATAAAGACGTTGAAACAGGCCTAAAATGTACAGCATGCGGAAAGCATATTTGCCCCAAGTGTATGGTGCAATCTCCTGTGGGATATAAATGCAAAGAGTGTGCACAACCGAAAGTTACACACTTGGAGCAAATTAGTGCAAAGCAGTACATCTTAGGGGGATTAGTGGGGTTAATATCCGGAGTTGGCTGCACTTATTTTTGGTTTTTGTTTAAATGCAGCCTTGGGATATTAGGATATGCGGCAGCATATTTTATTGGTTTTTTTGTGGCAAAGACAATTGTACTAATAACAGGGCATAAAAAAGGCTTAAGGATACAAATCCTTGCGGGTATGATAACAGCAGTTTGCGTTATATTTAATCCTTTATACTACCTGTCTATGATCCCTACCCCGGAAGTATTTTTACCCACTTGTGCAGATGTGGCTACTAATTTCTTTATGAATCCATACTCTGCTTGTGCATTGTTTTTGGCAGTGCTGGGGGCGATTTTGGAGTTTAAAAAGTAGCTTTATTTGGGTAGTATTTTCAATGCTATACCTAATTTTGCAAATACTTCTGGTGGTATTCCATTTCTAATTACTTTTTTTTGATCAGCATTGGCTGACTCTAGAAACGCCTTATTCCACCTAAATAAATTTTGCATTCTTACTTTATTAGTTTTTAGTTGTGCTTCCTTAAGCTTATTATCTAATCCTTTTATTATTTCTGGCATTTTTATATACTTTTCTTTGTCTCCTGAAGACCCAACTATATGCTTCATATCAGGATCGTTAACTCGGTCATATAAAAAACCTCTATAGCCAGTACTAACAAACTTAGAATTTCTATATTTTTCTACTTTGCTTAAATCCTTAGAAACAGCGTTTTCCCCTTCTTTTAAATCATTATATTTCTTGTCTAAATTACTAAAGGGTTTAGATTCTGTATTCTCACTTCCTCCTTGAAATGTTATCCGCTTCTTAGTTTGTAAATCAGCATTGTTCTTAGCTCGATCACTGTATAGCTTCTTACCATGAAATGCCAACAATTTCATCTTTAATACTCCTTTTCTTTCTTAAAGGTAAACACGACAAATTTAAGCTCAATATACCAATATTGTAATAACATTGAATAATGATTTGAATATTTTATAAAGCTAATTTCAAACGATTCTCTTTTTAAATAATTCTCTATTCACTTTACAGTTGCTTAAAGTAAAAAAACTGAAAATCTGAACACATGTTCTTTTTTTTGTTTACAAAGATTAATATTAAAATAATACTAATAAATAATTAAGATACAATTCAAGCTTTACTTCCATATAATATTTTTTTTGATAGTTTCAATATATAATTCGAGGCTTTCTTTTTCTGCCTCAATTATTAACTCATAGAAATCGGTCATATTCTGTTCATTACTAGACTCTATAGTTTCTATGTATTTTTTACGTTCAGCCATTTTAATAACTGCCAGAGTATAGCCATTTTTCAATAGTATTAGATTCATTAAAAGTCTTGCAGTTTTACCGTTTCCATCTATAAAAGGATGAATGGCAACAAGCCTGTAATGAGCTTCGGCTGCTAACAAAACAGGATGCATTCATGTAACAAGAAAAAAAAAAGCTATCCATCAAGTTAGAAACAGAACCGGGGCTAGGGAAGCAATGCCTGCTTCCATCAGCTTTTTTGGCATAAACGTCATAAGCTCTGTATTTTCCAGCATTTTGTGTATCTATTCCTGTTAGTATAATCCTGTGTATTCCTATAACATCAGTGCGCTTAATCTCTTCTGCCGTTAATTTTGCTATTTCTTCTATGTAGTCAATGGCCTCTTTATGATTAATTGTCTCCAAATGCTCTCGTGTTGTTTTACCATCAATGGTTATGCCGTCAAGAAGGATTATTTTTGTTTCATTATAGTCAATGGTGCTGCCTTCTATAGCGTTAGAATTATATGTAAACTCTATATCAAAATAGTTTTTAAGGCTTTTAGCTTGTTGATCTGTTAAATTATCGAGTTCGGCTTTTATACCAGTCACAGAATAAAATTCAGATTTTTTGATAATTTAGCAGGTGAAGCTTAGTTCCGATAAATCGTCGCAACTCATCCTTGTATTGATGGA
>JANQLL010000139.1 GCA_028280605.1 Candidatus Gastranaerophilales bacterium | reverse complement strand
CCAAAAAGCTTTCTGTCATCAACAAAGTATTGATGAATCAATTTAATTTACTTAAGTAATTTTTGTTATTAATACTTTGTTGAATGGAAATTAGTATAATAACCTTAATTATACAAGTGTTGATGATATATCTAATGATTCAACTCTAATGGCAGAGATTCAAATTTACTGGACATAATTTTAAGCCTTACAGACTAAAGCGGAAGACTGTCCTATCAAGGCAGTCTTTTGCTTTAGTCTGACAACTTGACAAATTTAAGGATACGTATTATAATACGTACAAGGAGGATAAAATTATGAGTTCTCAATCATACGACGGTAAAATTACTACAAGCGGTTCTTCTCAAGCAATCCGGATTATCAAATCATTTTTTGATGCTAATCCGGAATTCGAACAAAAGGCTAATATAAAAGCCTATCCTATAGGAAAAGGAAAAGCTCTTATTTCCGTTGAGCCTCCTGTTAATGCAGATGAAAAAGAAGATCCTTTATTTGACGCATTTTTAAGTTTTCTTGAAAAAGACATGATTGAAAATCCTCAAAATCTAATTCCGGCTACGCGAGAAGATTTCATTAAAACAAAAGATCTTCTTGAAGGAGTTAAAGTTACTGATGATGAGGAAATGCCAGAAGATTTTGAATTATAGAAAATTATAACTATGAAAGAAGAAGGTTGGAGAATTTATTTTCATCCTGCATTTGAGCAGGTGAGACAAAAATTAATTGAAGAAGTTTTAATAATTAAAAATAAAGATCCAATAAACTATAAAAAGCATCCAAAAACAAAGTTTTTGAAAAAAGTAGATAACCTTATTTTTAAGGAAATACCACTTGATCCTGCAAGTGAGGCTTACTTACAAGGCAATACTTTAGGAACTGAGCATAGACATTGGCGCAGAGCAAAGTTTTTTAAAAGATTTCGCTTATTTTTCCGGTTTCATAATGAGCAAAAAATTATCATTTATGCATGGCTGAATGATAGTAATTCACTAAGAAAAGCTGGTTCAAAGAATGATCCTTATCACCTTTTTGTAAAACGCTTAAAAAATGGTAATCCACCAGGAGAATGGGGAGATTTACTGGAAGAGAGTCTAATAAAATCTTGTGAATAAATTTTTTCATTTCAAATAACACTCAAAGTCCTTTTCACAGACAGGCCTGTAAGTGCATTTAGAATGCAAACTGCCACCTTTATATACCTTCTCAGGGTAATTACGACACATTCGCGGCCTATTCTCATAATCTGGGCATAAATTATTTTCTTTTATAAGACTGCACGCAACTATTATATTTCCGTACTCATCCTTACCTATAGCTTTAAATCTTTTATACTTAGGAAACAATAGAGCCATAAGCTTAAAATCCAACATTGCAAATGACCCGGCGCAGTGAATAAATCTGCAACAATCACCGCAGTTTGAGCATTTGCCTTCAATGCGGTATTTCATTTTTTTAAAATATAAACTGGGAAACAGTTCATAAAGCAATATTTTAAAAGTATTTTTAAACATAATAATATTTTACTAAGAGAATTAATAATTTTACAAGGTTAAACAAAATTTATTTAAAAAGAAAAATATTTTTAGCCTTGCAATTTAGAAAAAAAAACGATAATATAACTAAAGATATATTTACTATATACTTTAATTGTAATAATTTTTAATAGTTATAAATAGTAACTCATTCATAACTCAAATCAGTACTCTTTGCCCATTTAACAAAATAACAGTTTTAGATGATACATAAATATCTGAAATTAGATAATATTGTGTTAATAGTGGTATTTTAGATTTAACACGATTTGATAATCAATAAAATATTTTGGAGTTAATATATCACCATTTTGATGATTATGGATGAATAGCATGGGTGCAAAATGTACAAAATAAATAAAAATAAAATAAAAATTTCGTTTCTCCTTTTGATGCTTGGTTTAGCTGCAACCTACGCAGCATACAGCTTTTTGCAAGCTCAAACTATAACACTGGCTCTGCCAATGCTTTTAATTGGCGGTATTACTTTTTACCTGATAATCAATTTAATCATTTATGCTAAAGCAAGCACAAATTTTGTTCTGCTTTTATCAGTTGTAAACCTATTGTTATTCTTGATATTATTATTTGTTCCCTATGCTATAGTTGCTAAAGGTTCTTTTATTATTGACTCTAACCTTGTTTTAAATATAAATTATATTGCAGCTACCTTAGCATATTTATTTAGTGCTGCTATATCCCAAATTTCTATTGATAAAAAAATTCAAACCGAAGCAAATATTCAAGAAATAATATCATCAGAGCCTGAATCTAAAGAAGAAACTGAAACTATCGAAGATACCCCAAGTACCCAAGCTATAAATCCAACTATTGAGCCAGAAGAAAAAGTTGCTCCACAAATACATACCCAGAATGAAGTTATTGAAGTAAATAAAATTAATAAAAATACAAATGACGAACCAGATGAAGAACCAACTGCAGAATCCATTTATGGGACAGTTGAGGAGGAAACTCCTAAAACTGCATCAATGCCCAATAATGAATTTTTAGAAGAAACCATTGATAGCGAAAGTAAAGTAGCTGAACCAGAAGGCTTATTTGAAAAAGTATCATTAGCTCCTCTTGAGGAGTTACCTGATCTTAAATTAGATGAAAATAAAACTAACCAAAGTTTTGAACCTCAACAGCAACCCACACCTCCGCCTCAAACTTCTCAATCTGACAGCTCAGTAAAAGTTTATGAGTTTGAAGATTATTCTGATGAAGATGAGGGTGACGAACCTGACGGGCTTAAAATATCCGGTAATATCAGGGTGGTTGAAGTAAATGATGAAGAAGAAGGTCCGCAAGGGTCAATTGCATCAATCGCAAAATTACTTGTAAATCAGCGTGATGTTGAAAATGTGATACAAATCAACGAAATTATGCAGCAAATCGGTTGCGATACAGGCAATACAAAAGTAGTTTCTATGAATAAAGGTATAGAAATTTATGAATCCTTTAATAAATTAAAAGTTGATTATCCTCAAATAAAAGATATGGCAATAGTTGAACAAAATGGCTTTATTATAGCCAGTTATTTTGAAAACAAAAGAAAAGAGCAAACCTGCTGTGCGTTAGGTTCAGGTATCTATCTTATTGTTCAAAATTATCTGGCACAAGTTGGTTTGAACCCACAAAGAATTTTCTTTGTTTTCGATGATCAAACAATTTCTATAAACAAGTTAAACGAGCAAATATTTTATTTAAGCTTTGCTAATGATCTGAATATAATTAATTTTAACCAGTCTGAAATTTTTATGGACAAACAAAATATTACGGAATCAGATTATGCATCTTTGCAACAAACAGATGGTCTAACCAGAGCAATATTAACTAGTAACAACAAAACTGTAGTTAATATCTTTAATGAAGAAAATATTAAAAAATACACCTCTGTATCAACTGCAATATACGATAACTTAAGAGTATTCCTTATGAACATTCTAAAAGGGTCTCTAAGGCATATAATATTAAGCTGTGATAAGGAAACTTTAGCAATATCTAAAAAAGAACAACAAATGCTTATTTTAGGATTTGCCCCTGATTCAACAATTAAAATATCAAATACACTTAGTGAAATAGAAGATTTAATAAGTAAGGACTAACAAATGCCAGCCAGGAAAAACTTGCTTAACGAACTTTTGCTTGAAGCACAAATACTAAATAAAGATCAATTAGGAATAATAAATGAGAAGAAAAATAAATCTGACAAGCCATTTTTAGAGCTGATTTGTGAAACAACAAGCATGGATAAAAATGATTTGAGCAGTCAGTTAAAAGATTTATTAGAGCTACAGTATGGCGTAGCTTTTATTGAGCTTGCCAATGCTGAAATTGATCAGGAGTTAATAAGCGTTTTTTCTTTAGATTTAATAAAAAATCATAAATTTTTACCGCTAGGCCAAAGCGGAAACTTATTTACGCTTGCAATGACCGATCCTGATAACCTGGTTGCGGATCAGGATATTAACTTTAGATTGCAGAATAATAATTTTAAAGATTATAAAGTAAAAAAAGTAGTTATTTTTGAAGATGACTTCGATAGTTATTTTAAAAGCAATTTTGAGAAAAAAGAAGCTGCAAATCAAGAAATAGAACAAGACACAGATGAACTAATATCATCAATAGGAATTGAAGTTGAACACGCTGATGCTGATATTTCTGATGATATTTCTGATTTAATGAATTCTGCGCAGGAAGCGCCAATTATTCAACTTGCAAATAGCATTCTAGGCGTTGCAATTAAAAGGGGTGTTAGTGATATCCACATTGAGCCTAGAGAAAAAGAATTGCAAGTTAGATACAGGCTTGACGGCGTTCTTAGTATTTATAAAATACTTCCTAAAAAAATTCAAAATTCTATCACCTCCAGGTATAAAATCATGTCTGATCTTGATATATCAGAAAGAAGATTACCTCAAGATGGTCGAATCAGAGTAAAAATGTCAAATAAAGTGGTTGATTTTAGGGTATCAACTCTACCCAGCAAATTTGGCGAAAAAATAGTTATGAGGATTCTGGATAAATCTAATATTTCTCTTGGGTTAGATCAATTAATAACCAACACAGAAATATTAGAAGTTGTAAGAGAAATGATAAACAGGCCATACGGTATTATATTTGTAACTGGTCCTACAGGTAGCGGAAAAACAACCACCCTATATAGCGCATTGAGCGAGAGAAACACACCGCAAGTAAATATTTCAACGGCAGAAGATCCTATTGAATATGACCTTGATGGTATTACTCAATCTGAGGTAAACAAAGTTATTGGTATGGATTTTGCCAAGATATTAAAAGCTTTCTTAAGACAAGATCCTGACATTATGCTGGTTGGTGAAACAAGGGACAAAGAGACTGCTAAAATCGCTATTGAGGCAGCCCTAACAGGTCACCTTGTATTTACTACGCTTCATACAAATGATGCGCCTAGCTCTATTATGAGGCTTGAAGAAATGGATATTGAACCGTTTCTTATTTCGAGTTCTATAATAGGAATTATTGCTCAGCGTCTTTTACGTCGCATTTGCTCAAATTGCAAAGAACAATATGAGCCGGATATGGAAATGCTCAAATTTCTTGGAGTTGAAAATTTCCCTAATAAAACCTATTATCGATCTAAAGGTTGTGAAAAGTGCAATAATACCGGTTATAAAGGTCGTGTTGGTGTATACGAGGTAATGAAAGTTACTGATGAATTGAGAGATTGTATATCTAAAGGGGTAAATACGGCAATTTTAAAATATCAAGCTCAACAATCCGGTATGAAAACACTGCTTGAATATAGCTTGGATATTGCCCGCGAAGGTCACACAACACTTGAAGAAGTTATTAGGGTTACGTTTACATCTGAAGGACAATCATCAATGTGTCCTAATTGTAGCAAGCCTGTTGGTGAAGAGTTCTATAAATGTCCATTCTGTCAGCATGATCTTAAAAAGACCTGCCCAAAATGTAAAACAATTCTGCAAGAAGGTTGGTCAAACTGTGCAAAATGTGGCTTTAATTTATCAGAAACTATTTCAGAATCAATTTGTCCGACTTGTAACGGCGATATTGCATTAGAAATGAATGAATGCCCATGGTGTTTTAACAAGTTAGCTGAATTAAATTTGAATAAATAATAGATAGAGGAGTTTGTTTTAGTATGTTACTAGAAGAGTTATTACAGTTAGTATTTCAAAAAGGGGGAAGTGACTTACACATATCAGTAGGTTTACCTCCTGTAATCAGGGTTGATGGTAAGCTTATCAGAACAGATCACCCACCTTTAACAAAAGAAGATGTTCAGAGATTAATTTTTGGCATGTTAAATAACGAACAAAGACGAAATTTGGAACAAAACTGGGAACTTGATTGCAGTTATGGTGTTTTTGGTTTAGGACGATTTCGTGTTAACGTATATAAAGAAAGAGGAAACTATGCAGCAGCTCTACGTACTATTAACTCAGAAGTACCCAGTTTTGAACAGCTAGGATTGCCTTCTGTTGTTAAAGAAATTGCAGAGCGACCAAGAGGCCTGATTTTGGTTACAGGTCCAACGGGTAGTGGTAAGTCTACAACACTTGCTACTATGATCGACCATATTAACCAAACCCGAAAAGAACATATTTTAACAATTGAGGATCCTATTGAATTCTTACATACATCAAAGCGTTGTATTGTACACCAACGTGAATTAGCACAAGATACCAGAAGTTTTAGTAATGCATTAAGAGCAGCACTTCGTGAAGATCCTGACATTATTCTGGTTGGTGAGCTTCGTGACCTTGAGACTATTTCATTAGCACTTACAGCAGCGGAAACAGGTCACCTTGTAATGGGAACACTGCACACATCTTCTGCTAGCCAAACAGTTGACCGTATTGTTGACGTATTCCCGGCTGAACAACAACAACAAATTAGGGTTCAGCTTTCTAACAGTTTAGTTGCTGTATTTAGTCAGACATTAGTACCTAAACTTGATCCGAACGGGCAGAAAAAAGGTAGAGCTCTAGCTCAAGAAATCATGGTAGTGACACCTGCTATTGCTAACCTTATTAGAGAAGGTAAAACAGCACAAATTTATTCTGCTATTCAGACAGGTGGCGCTCAAAAAATGCAAACATTAGAAAATACATTAAGAGACCTTTATCAGAAAAAACTTATAACCTATGAGGATGCATTATCAAAAACAAGTCGTCCTGAAGATCTAAAAAGAATGCTTGGTAATGCACCTGTGTAAACATATTTGTGGAAATAGCTGTGGATAACATTTTTTTTACGTGATGCCTATCACCACCCGGATTATCAAGTTATGATGTTTTTTAGCAAATTTATTTAAACCACATCAGGGCTTGTAACGGGTACCTAAGAAAGGTGATGACTATCACCCAAACATAGGAGTGGTTTTATGCAAAAATTTACTTACAAAGCAAGAGATGACAAAGGCAATTTGATTACAGAAAAGGGCTTTTACGCTGAAAATATTACTATTGCCAGAGAACAACTCTTGCAAAAAGGGTTGTGGATAATTGAATTAAAGGAAGAAAGTAAAACCGCAGATTTATTAAACTTTGAGCTGGACAGTGTATTTGCAAAATTTGCGGGAGTATCCTTAAAAGACAAAGTTATATTTTGTAGACAGTTTTCGTCTTTGGTAAACTCAGGTGTTGCAATGCTCAGGGCGATGACAATCCTCTCTGAGCAATGCGAAAACCCTAAACTTAAAAATATATTAAGAGATATAAAAGAGAGATTAGAGCAGGGTTCATCCCTATCAGATGCTTTTTCTCAATATCCTGAGGTGTTTGATAAATTATTTATAAGTATGATAAAAGCCGGTGAGACCGGTGGTATTCTTGATGATGTATTAATGAGAATTGCAGCGTTTATGGAAGATAAAGCAAGGCTGAACGCTCAAATAAAATCAGCTTTAACTTACCCTACTGTTGTTACTGTTTTAGCTGTGATTATCTTTGTTGTTATGTTAACATTTATTCTTCCTAAATTTTCTCAAATTTTTTCCAAGCTAGGTGGTGAATTGCCAGCTTATACTCAGTTTCTGATAAATATTAGTGAATTATTAAGGTCTTATTGGGCACTTGTATTTATTGCAGGCATAGTTTGCTTAGTATGGTCATTTAAAAAAATATATTCATTTGAAAAAGGCAAATACATAATAGATGCGCTAACGCTTAAACTACCGTTATTCGGACCATTATTGCAAAAGGTTTCTGTTGCTCGGTTTACCAGGACACTGGGCACACTTATTAGAAGTGGTGTACCCATTTTAATTTCTTTAGAAATTGTGCAAGAATCATCGGGTAATGCTGTGCTTTCGCGAAGCGTGGGCGAAGTTTACGAAGAAATTAAACAAGGTGGTGCATTATACTCCAAACTGGAAGAATCGCCTTTATTTCCGCCTATGGTTACGTCTATGATTTCTGTTGGTGAAGAAACCGGTGAATTAGACAACATGCTTAACAAGGTTTCTGATTTTTACGATGCTGAAATTGAAAGAACAGTTGAGGCACTTACTTCGCTAATTGAGCCGCTTATGATGGTTGTGTTAGGCGGTATGATCGGTGCAGTCATTGTTGGTATGTATTTGCCTATGTTTGCAATATTCGATCAAATTAATTAATTGAGTGATAAAAAGCATTTTTTATATTTATCATTATTTTAAATTTTATACCAGTCACAGAATAAAATTCAGATTTTTTGATAATTTAGCAGGTGAAGCTTAGTTCCGATAAATCGTCGCAACTCATCCTTGTATTGATGGA
>JANQLL010000102.1 GCA_028280605.1 Candidatus Gastranaerophilales bacterium | reverse complement strand
CTTGCGTTTCATTTTTCCTCCTTTGTTTAATTATACGCATGAAATAACCCTATTACTTGCAGACTTTTTTACTTGTCCAGTAATAGGGTTACAGATCACCACACAGGGGTGTTTTTTATTTTAGTCCGCTAATGATTGCAAGTGAGAACCGTTAGGAAGTAAGGTAATTGGCATTTCTTTATTTTGGTCTTTTAATTTTTTTCTTTTGCAATTATCAAAATTGTCTTTGCAATAACTGCGAATCCACATGTTTGCCATACCTTCACTTCTAAATTTGTTGAATATAGGGCACTTTACTAAATTTGGACATTCGCTCATAAAAGTATCCTTTCTTGACAAGTAAGATAGCTTTACTAAATGCACTATAATTATATAATACTTTAATCTATAATATATACTGTTTTGTTAAAAATTTAAACTTTATTAACATGCATTTATTTATATTTAAAAATATTTTTATAAATATAATCATTTATAATGTGATAAATTTCTTTTAGAGGCATATTTTTAGTCATCTTTAGGCAATCTTCATATTCGGGTTTTGCGCTAATTATCTCTCCTTGTTGATTTTTACCTATTTTTATACTGATTTTGCCTAAATTTTCTATGTTAGCTTTAATTACCTCTTTGTTTAATACACTTCTGTTAACCTTATAGCTTCTTATTCCAAAAGTTGTTGTTTCTTTAAAAATTATATTTTCTAAATTATTTTTGTGTTTTTGTTCGCAAATAACTTTTAAAACACATGCTGGTCTTGATTTTTTCATTATTACTGGAGTTATATAAACTTCCAAGGCCCTATTTTTATAAAGTTTATTCATTACATTTTCATATATTTCGGGCTGCATATCGTCAATATTGGTTTCTAAAACCCAAATATTATCTTGTGACCCAAAATTTCGCTCTATCTCTCCAATGCTTAGACGCAGCACATTTGGTAAATTTTCTAAGTCCTTTTTTCCTGACCCATAAGCGACCTTGTTAATTTTGTTAAAGGTTGGATATGTTTTAAATTCATCACATATTGTTATTAGGATAGCAGCACCTGTGGGAGTTAGTAGCTCAGTTTTTTCTATGCTTCCATTATCGATTGGCCAGCCGGACTCATTTATTAAGTATAATGTTGCCGGTGCAGGAACTGGCATTGTTCCGTGTGCACATTTAACAAATCCAATTCCCGTGTTTACGGGGCTCACATAAACTTTGTCTATATTCAAAGAGGTATATAATATAGAAAAACCTGCTATATCAACAATTGCATCAATTGCCCCCACTTCGTGAAAATGAATTTCATCAAGTGATTTTTGATGAATATGAGCTTCTGCTTTTGCTAGATTTGTAAATATTTTTTTTGCCAAGTCTTTAGCTTTAACAGATATTTCGGAGGAATCTATAATATTTACGATGCAACTTAAGCCCCTGTGGTGGTGTTCATGTTTTTCCAGTTCTACATTAACGTCAGTTGCTTTTATTCCTTTTTTTAAAATATCAGATATTTTTATTTTATATTGATTATTAATATCTCCTATTTTTTCTAATTCTTTAAAGAACCAATCCCTATCAATACCCAAATCTAAAAGGGCTCCGAGAATCATATCTCCGCTTGCTCCAGCAAAGCATTCAAAAAAAGCTACTTTTTTCATACTATCTTAAATCCTTCTTTTAAGTTATTATTAAATCAGTTAGACTAACGTGGTTATATTTATGATAAGAAAAAAATACTATGAGGAAAATATGGCTGATAATATCAATGTTAATGTTTATCCAAGGCTCACATTAAAATGTAAATGCGGGAATGAATTTAATATTAATGTGATGAGGTTGAGAGACAATGAGCCTGTTATCTGTATGATATGTGGTAAACAGTTTAATTCTGAGCTGGGGGAAAAATTTGCTAAAGCGTTGGAAGATTTATATCACGTTAAATATCAACTGGAAAGAGACTGTTATCCGTTTCATTTCTCTTTTGTTTATAATACCTCTTATCCTCAGCCACCTATTCCGTGTGCGTTTGAAAAATTTGAAAGTACTGAAGACTCACGCGAATAGTGGGCTTAGTATCAAATTTATAAAGAATAAAATAACATAAAATACAATATTTGAAACTTCATAAATAAAACCAAACCCTGTTGTGTATAATATAAAAATAAGAATTAGCAGACCATAAGGTGCTATTTTAAAGTATTCTTCTGCTATTTTTTCTGGCAATAAGTTTCTTATAATATTAGCTCCGTCTAAAGGTGGGATGGGTATTAAGTTAAATATACCCAAAAGAATGTTTATCCTTATTACTAAAAAGAGCATTTGTTCATACATTGATAAATTAGTAGTCTGGTCTGAGCTATTCACAAAAACCGTAATATAAAATATGAATGTAAATAATATTGCCATTAAAAAGTTGCTTAAAGGACCTGCTAGTCCGACCAGAGCAATTTTAGGTCTGCTGGGTATATTTTCAGGATTTATCATAACAGGTTTAGCCCAGCCAATACCTACAATGAATAACATTAAGGTGCCGAGGATATCAAGATGTGCAAATGGATTTAATGTTAGCCTGCCTTGTTCTTTTGGTGTGTTATCACCGAATTTATAAGCTGTATAGCCATGAGCCCATTCGTGTATGACTATGCTTATGACTAATGGTATTGATATTGTTGCAAATACCGTTAAAAATTCCAGCAATCCTTTTTCGGTAAGTATTTTAAATAGTTCTAGTATTAGCATAATTTTGTTCCTGATATTAGTTTTATTTATTAATTTATAATTTAAAAACTTTAGATTTTCAATAATTAAAGTTTTTTATGCTAATAAAATTAAATGTCAAAATACTTTTTAATCAAGTCTGGATTAGGCTTAGGCTGCTCATTGCCAATAACATCAAACGGTATACCCGCATGATGTATTTTAGGTATCAATTCTTTAGCTGGCATTTCAATAGGCCCGTCATAATCATCATCAGTATCGTTGCAGACAAAGATTATATTTCCGTTTTTATCTTGCTTTGCTCCGATTACTGTTATCTCGTGCCCGCCAATGATGGATCTGTCATTATCAATTTCTGTTATGCCAATTATAATATTAGTGTCCCTTTTTAATGATTTTAATAAATGATTTAGGGTTGTATTATAGTCAAAGTTAAATCCTGTCAGCTTGGCATCATCATCAACATCTTGATAAGTAATAGATGTTTTCCGACTTTCGCTATCTACAATAGTTTCTGCAAAGTTCTTTTCAGACTCTGTTAGACCTTTGCCGTCAGCCACACTTTCTTCTTCTCTTTTATCATTCAGTGCATTATATGTATTAGCACTGCCTAATTGCATAAATGTAGACTGCATCAATACGTCAAGAGCGGAACGAGTAGTAGGCTTATGGAAAGAATTTTGAACCCTGGCTCTAACAATTGCGTTTCTGTCCGGTTTTATGCAAACTTCGACAGTATCGTTATCAAACATTTTATATTCCAGTCCATAGTCTTTCATTGCCTGCTTTGCTTCATCCCTGCTTTCTGAAATATTATCAATTTTTAATTTTGATTTTACGCACATATCCTGACTTGTTAATCCCGCCACATATCTTGCATATTCTGCGGGTTTTTTATCAGCGAGATTAAATTCCATACTGGCCGC
Source organism: Candidatus Gastranaerophilales bacterium (assembly GCA_028280605.1). Taxonomy (GTDB): domain Bacteria; phylum Cyanobacteriota; class Vampirovibrionia; order Gastranaerophilales; family JANQFW01; genus JANQFW01. The sequence continues at coordinate 42,007 of JANQLL010000102.1, read as the reverse complement.
TACACAAGTACCGCTACAGTCTACTTTCATATTTTTAGGAATATCAATAGCTTTAAATGTTTTCATTGGTGAGTTATCACTATTGTAAGGTATGGTTAACGAATTAAACCAATGATTAGCAATTAAAGTACCAGTTAAGTACTTTGGTATATCACCAAATTTTTGATTGATTTTAAACGGGTTATTTAAGATTTTAAGAGTTTCGTTATATATTTTTCTGGAATCTAATCCTCTAATCCTTGGCTCTGAAAGAATTTTATATAAATTCTGCAAGGTTGACGAGCTATCATTAGATTTAGTTGATGTTAACCTGCCTGTTTTTAATAAATTATCAAGATGCTTTTGCTCTTCAGGACTGGAAACTTGCATTAACATAGTATAAACTTTTTTATCCAATGGATTTTGAATAAAATTACCGGGTGCATTAAGCATCATACCACCAGCTTTAAAGCTTAATTGCCCTGCAGGTGTGCGAGATTCAGTATTGCTGTTGACAGATAGTGGTATGTTACCTTTTGCCAATGCCATACTATGCAAATATGCCGGTTTAATATTTGGTATAAACTTAGCTTCCATGTTCCCCTGAATGTATTTTATCTATTTAACTATAATTAATAAAAACAATAATGTTAAAAAAATGCCTTTGAAAATAAAAATGTTAACATTTTTAAATACATAAATAATAAAAAAATAAGTTTTTAAGGAAGAATCGTTAATAATTCAATCCTTAAAAACTTAAAGGCGGGAAAATACCAAACTTGGAAAGTTTGATTTGGAAAGTTTACAGGGGTTTAACTCAATGCGAATTCAGCCGCACTGAGCGCATGTATTTGAGTAGTGTTAAAAACGTGCAAGTGCGTATCCTGCTGTTCTATAAGAAGCGGGATTTCCGTGCAGCCTAAAATAACACCCTTTGCACCTTTTTCTTTTAGCTTATCGATCACATTTAAATATGTTTCCTTAGATTCCTCCTTAAGAATGCCTCTGCAAAGTTCTTGATAGATTATATCGCTAACAACGCCGGCATCTTTAGCCTGAGGGGTTAATACTTTTATGTTGTGATCTTTTATTTTATCTTTGTAAAAATGTTCACCCATCGTAAAAATAGTGCCTAAAAGACCAACTGTATCAATATTTTGTTTTTTTATTTCAGCAGCAACACTATCACACATATGAATTAAAGGTATTGATATCTTTTTTTGTACAGCAGGTGCAACTTTGTGCATTAAATTTGTGCATATCAAAATACAATCTGCACCGTCTTTTTCTAATTTCATTGCACTTTCTGCTAATAAGTCGCCTAATTTTGCCCATTCACTTTTAAACTGCAAATCTACAATTTCTTGAAAGTTAAAGCTATGCAATAATATTTTTGCGGAATTATTTTTGCCTAGCTTTTTTCGTACTTCTTGGTTAATAATTCTATAGTATTCGATTGTCGACTCGCAACTCATTCCACCGAGCAAGCCTATGGTTTTCATGATATAGCCTCCGATTTCTTTCTCTATATTAATAAAAGTATAAAAGTTTGACTAAAACTACCCGAATTTATATAATATTTTTAGTTTTAACCTTAAAAAAAAAGGAATATTTAAAAATGACACTAAATTTTAAGATTGATGATATTTCATTGAAAATTCTTGCGCTTTTAGAAGAAAATGCACGAATTTCATATACAGAAATTGGTAAAATAGTAAATTTATCATCTTCAACAGTGGCGGATAAAGTTAGAAAACTTGAAGATCTTGGTATTATAAATAAATACACTATCAAATTGAACTATGACGCTCTAGATTTAAATATTATGGCAATTATTCTGGTAAATATTTCAGGGATATTTGGATTTCAGGAAAAAAAGTTTGTTGAGTTAGTCAGTACTATACCGGAAGTTATAGAGTGTTTAAGGATTACCGGCACTAACGATTTTATGCTAAAGGTTGTAGTAAACTCGGTCAATGAGCTAAGAGTAGTAAACGATACTATTGCCGGATTCGGTCAAGTTAATACATCTATTGTGGTAGCATCTTATAACAACAATAACTTATTTGCGAGTGACTAATGAATAATAATATTGTGGTCGACTAAGTCTTCTTAGAATCGGCTTTTCTAAGATTCTGCCTGAGGAGTTGCCCCTTATCTAAAGATTTATTATTTTTTCCAGGTGTTAAAAACTTGTCAATCTCCGATTTAGCCTGCGTAAAAACGCTTTCTATATCTTGATTAGCATCTATAACTTTAATTCTGTTGTATTTATTAGCAAGCTCTAAAAAGCCATTACGCACTTTTTTATGAAATTCTATGCTTTCATCTTCAAGCCTGTCTTTGTTATCGCCGATTCTTTGCATGGCAACTTCTGTATCAATATCAAAATACAAGGTTAAATCAGGTATTAGCCCGTATGAAACAATATTGTTTAATTCTAATATTTTATCTTTATCCAGTCCTCTGCCATAACCTTGATACGCTAGAGTAGAGTCAACATATCTGTCACAGAGCACTATTTTACCTTGGTCAAGCGCCGGGATGATCTTTTCATCAATATGTTGTGCCCTGTCAGCAAGGTATAAAAATAACTCACAGTTTTCATAAATCTTACCCTCATACCCAAGTAAGATTTCCCTTAATTTTTTACCTAAATCTGTACCGCCCGGGTCTCTTGTAACCACAAGGTCAAGATCTTTTGATAACAAATATTGTGTAATCTTCTCTATTTGTGTTGATTTGCCACAGCCGTCTGTGCCTTCAAATGTTATAAATAAACCTTTTTTAGTCATGACTTTTCACCCTATTAAACTATAATCTTAAGAAAGAGCTTATTCAGGATATCTTGAAGTAGCTTTTATAAGCATTTGTGCTAACTTGTCTGCACCTTCAAATGGTTGAGCTGCCAGTTTTTTTGCTGCGCTTTCTACATCATATTCTACTTTTTTAAGACTTATACGAAAATCTTTAGATTTATTGTCGAACTTTAACACTATATAGCAAGCCTTTTGGTCTTCAGTAAATGGTCGGCCTACACTGCCTACATTTATTACAGCTTTATAGCTAACCCTATAAACTGCCGGCAAATGAGTATGACCACAAACAATTATATCTTCTTCAACGCCGTTAACTATTTCTTTTAATGCTTGTTCATCCATGCCCGGTAAAATATCTTCATTATTTCTTCTTGGTGAACCGTGTACCATAAGGATAGATGACTTGCCAACTTTCACCGTTTTTTGTGGTGGTAAATTCTTTAAAAATTCAATATGCTCTGGCTTAAGCAGTTTTTGCGCATAAAATAAAGATTCTGCCATTATTTTATTAGGGGGAGTATACTCATCATCTGACTCGCCAGTTGCTTTTACCAGCATTTCATCAGTATTGCCCCGGATTATTTCCACATCGTTATTTTGGGCATAATCCATTATAAAGTCCAATGTCTCTGCCGGTTCTGGTCCTGCCATTGTCAGATCGCCGCAGATTAGTATTTTTTTTATGTTTTGTTTTTTGATATCCTCAAGCACTGCGCTTAGTGCTTCCATGTTGCCGTGTATATCTGATATTATTGCGATATTCATTGTTTATCCCCTCTCCTATGCCGGATTATACTTACTGGCAAAAACTTTGAATGACTTGTTTCTTGTCATTGCTTCATTAATATCATAATCTTGTAATATATCAAGTAAATAATTTGTTTTTTCAGCGGGTGCTATCTTGCAAACCTGCTCAAAATCTTCTCTTTCGCCTTCTACAAAAATGACTAACACTTGTCCAGTCCTTCCAGCATATTATCAACAAATAAGTCGGCTATGCCTAAATCGTTTTCTAGAAATACTTTTAAATTTTCGCTTTCTGCGGGTCGGGTGATTTTTGAGGTACCGTTTTTATCTCTTGAAACCATAAGTAATCTTTCAACACCTGAGTATCTGACAACTTCAGAATTATGAGTTGATACAATAATTTGCTTTGCGCCTGCTACATCGTTTAATAGGCTTACTACGCTTGATATCAAGCTTGGGTGTATAAATCTTTCCGGTTCTTCCAAAACAACCACGTCATTATCTTCAAAGAATAGTGCTACAATTATTGCGATTATATTTATTGTGCCGTCTGACAGCAAGTTAGATAGAAAGGTTTTATCTGATGATTTTTCTTTTACTTCAAATAGAATAGTATCGTTAGGAAGCTCAAGAGTATTGATGCTTTCTATAAAGGGCAGTACGTAGCTTACTAGGTTATGAAACTTCTTTTTCTTTTCGTCATCTTTTAAGATGTTTTTTATTGCCATTGGCAGGTTATTGCCGTCTTCTTCCAGGGCGTTTTCTTCGTATATAGTGCATTCTCCTGCAGTTTTAGGGTTAAAGTCATACAAGTTTATTTTAAACGGTTCAAATTTTCTAATTAAATGATCAAAGTATGATTCTAAAATAAGTTTGCCTTTTACTTTCTTAAAGCTTTGATTAATAAAGGGAATAAGGTCATCGATTTTAAGATAGTTTGGTGCATCAAGTTGGATCTCAATATCCTTGTCAGTAAAATTTACTGCCTTTAAACCTTTATTTAATACATTTATACTAAAGTTATCAAATGGTTCAGAATCTTTCCTTATAATGGATGGATCAAAAATTGCAATCTCTATAGCTTTAGCCTTATCTATACCATGTTGATCAGCATATTTTTTTAAATCACTGGTTGCCAGATACAGCTTTTTAGACTGACCTTTTAAACTTAATTTATCATCTATAAAATAAATTTTTTCATCTTTTATATCTATAACAAATTCATAAATAAATGTTTGAATATGAGTTGTTATAAAAAAATCATCGATAACAGCCCCCTCAAATATAGTTAAATTTGAATCATAATCAAACTCTATACGAAATTTAAACGGCTTATCAGGACAATTAACATTTTTAAAATACTTATACCCGCCAAGCTCACCAATGGCTTTTTTTAAACCCTTTTCATTTATATTTTTAATAAATTTAATTAAATTGACAAAATTAGATTTCCCCGCAGCATTAGCCCCAACAAACACATTAAAATCATCAAACTCAACCCGCTGATGCTCAAAGTTCTTAAAGTTTTCTACTTCTATACTTTTTATTCTCATTAAAATTACCTTTGAATAATCTGAAAAGTACTTATACTGCTCATCAATTAAATTTCAGATTACTCTTTTCAGAAAATAGTTTATTTTATTAACTTTAACCCTGTTTAATAATCTGAAAAGTATTTTTGATGGAGTATAGAGTTGATAAATAGAATTTATTATTATCCTAAATAATTTTACAACAATAAAGAAAATTATACACCTATTTAAAATTAAAAGAAAAAGATACTAAAAAAGAGGGATAAAACCTCTTTTGTCATTCATATATTTTTGCCCATCTTAAATCCCGCTCCCTTAGCCTTAAGGAGACACAAAAAAAATATTCAATTATGTGTTGATGTAAAAATTAAAGATAATATTGACTGCAATGATTTAAGCTTACAAAAGGGTATAAAAGGGCACACTTATCCTCTAAGCGAATAAAATGCACCCTGAAAATTAAATTTTGCGTGGCTGGCGCATCCTTTAATTTGTTGATATATAAGGAGTTTGTGATTTTTAACAGTTGATTTATTACTGCATAATTATAACCAGCTCTATTTAATTTAGAGTTTTTGTTTTTATTTATGCAGTTTGCGGCTGCCGGGGTTACGGCAGTGCTGTTATTTTTTATTTTTAAATTTATTTTTATTATAAATCCTTTAAAACTAGATAATATATCTGTAAAATACTTAGAAACAACCTTAAAATAAAAGAAAATAAGTTGCTTTGACTCCACATCAGCATTTTGTGGAATAATTGGGCATAGAAATACAATCATATTCCACAAAATAAATAGTAAGTTTTTAATGTATTGTGTTAACTTCATTTCAATACATCCCGTTATTCTCTTCAGTTAAAAAATAAATAATCTAATAAATATATCTTTAATATATATCATAGCATTTTTTTGAAATTTTTGCATGGATAAAAGAGAGAATTACTAATTTTGTAACATTTCGTTATGTTTGAAAAATATTAAATGATTTAAAAATATATGGTAAAATTTTTAAACATAATACAAAATATTTATAAAATATTTTAACTTATCAAGGGTTATTTTATGAAATTAATTGAAAGAAATATAAAAAGCCAAGTAGAATCTAACCTCTATAAAGGCAAAGTCATTGTTATTTATGGTCTCAGGCGTGTGGGTAAAACTACGCTGTCAAAACAAATCATTAAAGAGCAAGAAGCAGCCGGTAAAAAAGTAAATTATTTTAATTGTGAGCTTTTTAGCGCAAAGCAAGCCCTGGAGTCTAATAACGAAGTGGAATTAAAAAGATTTTTTGGAGATGCTGATCTGGTTGTACTTGATTAAGCTCAAAATATACAAAATATAGGAATGACTCTTAAAATAATTGTTGATACCTATCCCGAAATACAAATTATTGCAACAGGCTCAAGTAGTTTTGACCTTGCTGACGAAGTAGGTGAACCCCTTGTCGGGCGTAAGAGAGAGTTTGTATTATATCCGCTCTTAATAAAAGAACTTATTGATTACAGCGGCTACTCAAACATTACGGCTGAGCTTGAAACTGTATTGAGATATGGGACTTACCCTACTATTTATTTAAATTCTGAAGTTGAAGCAAGGTTAGAGCTTGAAGAAATTGTCAGCAGCTATTTATACAAGGATATATTAATTTTTGAACGGCTGAAAAATTCAAATATTATATTAAATCTGCTTCAAATGATTGCTTTACAAGTTGGTAACGAAGTTTCTTATAATGAATTAAGCAAAAAGCTTGGCATCAGTGTTCAGACAGTTGAAAAATATGTGGACTTATGCGAAAAATGCTTTATTATATTTACTTTAAGGGCATTGTCACGAAACATCAGAAATGAAGTAAGCAGGAAATCAAAGAAAATATATTTTTATGACCTGGGTATAAGAAATGCGCTTATTCAGAATTTTAACCCTTTAAATATTAGAAACGATGTCGGGGCATTGTGGGAGAATTTTTGCATTTTGGAGAGGATGAAATACAACAAGCTAAACCAAAGGTTTGTTAACAGTTATTTCTGGCGTGTTTATTCAGGGCAGGAAGTAGATTATATTGAAGAGCATTCAGGCGTTTTTGAGGGATTTGAGCTTAAATATAATAAAGATGCCAAGTTTAAAAAGCCCTCAATGTTTTTGGAAAAATATGAGAATAGCTCTGTAGAGGTTGTAAATAATCAGAATTGGTACGAGTTTTTGGTATAAAAATTTTAAAAAAATTTATAACGGGCAAGCGTGCCCAAAACTGAAGATGGCCCCTTTGAAGGGGCTACGGGGTTAGATAAAAAGATAACAAAAAATACTTTTTTTGTTCTTCCTTATAACTGACTGACTAATTGCGCCAAATAACCGGATGCGAGATTAAATAACTGGAGCGTAGAAGAATTGAGGCTTTAGTTATGTTAAAAAAACTTTTGGTTATTTTTTCAATGTTTGTATTTGCGTTTACGCAAATCTTACAAGAGTCTTACGGACTAAGCCCGGACGGCTACAAATGCAGAAGCTATGTCCTTGGGCCTGATGACCTTTTAAGCATTTATGTTTATGATAACCCGGATTTTGATCAAGAGGATATACGTGTTCAACCCGATGGCAAGATTGTACTTTCGCCGTTGGGGTCGATTAATATTGCGGGGTTAAAAATCGATGAGTTTGAAAAACTCCTTACCAAGCATTATAAGTACTATTTAAATGATCCTAAATTGACTATTAAACTGGAAGAAAAAAGACCATTCTTTGTTTATATTACCGGTGGCGTACAAAATCCGGGCAGTTATGAACTTGTAACAAACCCGCAAGCAAATCAATCTACAATGTCTGACAGGCCTGAAGTACAGATTGACAGAAAAACACCTATGCTATCGAACGTGCTTGTAGCATCAGGTGGCATTTCCCATGATGCAGATCTTGAAAATATTGTTATTACTAATAAGTACACCAAAGAATCAATAAATGTTAATTTAATGACGCTGCTGAATCATGGTGATTCTGACCAGGATGTGTACTTAATGCCGGGTGACAATATTTATGTACCAAGACTTATTACACCTTTTGCCGTTGATGAAAACAAATATAAATTATATGCAAAAGCAACATTTTCACCTAAAAACATACCTGTAAGAGTATTTGGCTATGTGAACAGGCCCGGTTTAATCAGGTTGGAATCAGCTGATTCTTTGACTTTAAATTCTGCTATTACAGCAGCGGGCGGATATCAGCTTGAAACTGCGTATGCTTCAAAGAAAGTATATATCAGCCGTGCAGATGCAAATGGCAAGCTGGTTACAAAAGCTGTAAACCCAATGAAAAACGATATGGTTTTAATGCCAAATGATGTTATTTATGTGCCGCATGGCTCCAGACCTGTTGTGGGTAAATTCTTCGACTACCTTGGCAGAATCTTTACTCCGGCAAATACTTTTGCTAATACATACAACAACTGGGCACTAATGTTCAGGCCAACCAGATATCAAGTTATAGGCAAATAAGCAGTGGTATAATGAGGTTTAAATTTATGAATATATTATCATCTTCAAGTTTTTCTTCTAACAGGTTTGTAAGAAACTTTGTTAGGGACAGAAAATTAATCTTAACAGTTTTTGGAATAATATTTTTCTTTTCTTTAATTAATCTTTTTTGTATTTACAAGCCTAAATATAAATCATCAGCAAGAATATGGATAAAAAATGCTGACAGCTATCCGTTTGTTGTTAATAGCGATTATGAAAACTCAAGCGCTCCTCTTACTCTTGCGAGTAACCCTTTATTAACACAAATGGAAGTATTAAAGTCTAAAACATTAAGAAAAAAAATGGCTAAATTAATTGCAGAAAAATATCCTGATGAAGCTGGCAATGAAAAAGCTTTAATAGCTCGCTTTGCAGGTAGTTATAAAGTTAAAAACAAAACCAACACAGATATTCTAAGTATTAATCTAAAATGGGACAACCCCGAGAAGGCCAGAGATATTTTAACTTTATTTATAGATGAATATAAGATAAAAAATATCGAAATGGAAAAAAGCTTAAAAAGCTATCGTAAAGAATTTATTGATAATCAAATTGTAGAAATTAAAGATAAGCTTGCTAATGTGAGAAGTCAAATAAAAGATTATCAACTTGCTCACAACGCTGTTAACATAAGAGAAGAAACCGATGAATTAACCAGGCAGAAAATTAGCCTTCATGCAAAAGTGCAAGATGTTGAGGCTCGTATTAGCAGCACAAATAGTAAGATAGAATCGATTAAGAAAAAGTTAAATTTAACTACCGATGAAGCAATAAAGGCGGTTGCGCTAGGTACGGGGAACGATGTTTTAATTACATTGAGAAGTGAATTAAACAAAGTTATTCAAGACTATTCTCACGATGGAATTAAATATTCCAAGACAAACCCTAAAATGGTAGCTTTAAAAAATAGAATTGATACTATAAAAGAGCAAATATCAAATCAAGTTAAGTTAACTTTAGGTCAGGCTTCTGAGGGAGACAGCAATTCTCTTAGTATTATGGATCCTGTTAGAGAAAGGCTTGTTGAGGATTTAGTGCTTTCTCATACTGACTTAAAAGCTTTTAAAACTGAAAAAGAGTCTTTTGAGGACAGTATAAAAAATATTAATTTTAAAGAGTCTAAAATACCTGCTAAACTTTATAATTTAACCAAGCTGGAACAGGAAGAAACTAACCTTTCTCAAGCTTTTGATGAGTTAAGAATTAAACAAATTGAGGCAAAGCTTAAAGAAGCTGAATCTGTAACCGGGTTTGCATTGATAGATGTACCTTCTTTGCCAAAATCTGCAGCTTTTCCGAATCCTTTCCATATGTTTATACTTTCAATAATGGCTGCATTATCTGCCGGTATTATGGCTTCTGTGGCAAAAACAGTATCTCAGGATTTATGCGAAGGTACTGCCAATATAGAAAAAACAACCGGAAAGCCCGTTTTAGGTGTAATGCCGTGGATTACAAAATCTGCTTATAAAAATAAATTATTATTAGATTTTTCTCTTAAAAAGATTACATCTAATTTAATAACTCGTTGTACATCTAAATATAATAAGATAATTGCTTTTACTTCTACATCTAAAGTAAAAAACAAATCATCATCTTTATACGATATAGCAACTAATATTAAGCAGGCCGGATATTCTGTAGTTATTGTTGATGCAGACCTTGCAGTGCCGGGTATGCTTAAAAGCGCTAAAGTATTTAACAGTATTAATTTATCAGATATATTAATAGAAATTGATAATAAATTAAATAACAGCGAGCCAATTTCTAAAGAACAAATACTAAAAACACTGGTTAAGGACAATAAAGGCATGACTATAATAGGCAATTGCCGCAGTGTTGATTCATCTTATGAGTTATTAAGTAAAAAATCCTTTAAAACATTATTATATATCCTTAAAGAACATTTTGATTGGGTGTTGATTGATGCGCCTCCAATCAATGTTGCTCCTGAGTTTAATTTAATATCTCGCCACACTGATGGAGCTGTTCTTTTTGTAGATTATCAAACAACATTCTCTGTATTAAAGAGATTTATGAATATATTCAAAGAACAGAGTGTACATTTAATTGGAACTATTATCAGAGAAGAAGATCCGAGCATTGAAAAGGACTTTAAGGTTTCCATAAAAAGACAGGGGCTCGTACAGGAGCTGAAGCATAATATGAAGAATTCTACAGGAGCTTAAAATGTTAAGTGAAGTTAAGACTAAATTACCTTTTAACTTTAGTAACCTTGAGATTTTTATACTTTCTGTTGCTTTAAGTATAGGTATACTATGTTTATTTATACCTGTCCATTATTTGTTAATTCTCTTCGTTTCAGGTTTGGCGGCTGCTTTGTTAGTCGCCAAGCCTGAAATCCCTTATTATTTATTAATATTGTCATTGCCCTTTGCATTTTTTAGGTTTAGTGCGGGCGGTTTAAATATTGCCCCTTTAGATGTTTTTATATTTATAACCTTTGTAAGTGTAGTTTTGCATAGTATTATGTACAATAATTTTGCTTCGCTTAAAACTTCAGCGGATAAGTATGTTATAACACTTGCTTTATTATTTTTATTTGCAGGGATAACTTCAATTAGTTCTACCGGTATATTAGGGGCTTTGAAGTTTATTGAAGCAGTTGTTGTATATTATCTTACTGTTTATATGTTAAGACTAAAATATGTAAAAATATCAACTATTTTAAAATTATTTATAGCTTCAGCTTGTTTTCAGGCGATAGTCGGTATATTTCAATCAGTTACCAGCGTGGGGGCTTTTTATAGAACCAATAGGGGATATCTAGGCTTATTAGGATTGGGGTCAACATCTGTATGGCATGGACAGGGTTCTTTTATACACTTTAACGGCTTTGGAAATTACCTTGTTTCTATGTTTTTGCTTTTGTGTCCTTTTTTATATTATGTTGTAAAAAACAAAAAAATAGCTTTAGCTATAGCTTTACTACTTTTTACCGGAGTTATAATTTCTTATTCAAGAGGTAGTTTGTTAGGCTTGATAATTGCTATGGCCTTTTTTGTGCATGAGATAACTCCTAATAAAAAGAAATTTTGGACATTAACTGCAATAGGCACTTTATTTATTGGGGCATTTGCTATTTATGTATCAGGTACATCTTATATTAACACTTTAAATCCTAGAGATAATATTTGGGATGTTGTATTTGCCATCATATTTGATGGACCAAGAAGTACGTTAATAGGATCAGGTTTAAACTCTTATTGGGACGCTATTGCGTTATATATTCCAGCTAACGTTACTTTCGAAAGAATTGCCGGTTGGTATGCTCATAGTTCATATTTGCTTGCTATGCAAGAGATGGGATTGATTGGCTTATTTATTTATTATGGCATTATAGGTTGTTTTATGTTTTCACTTTATGGAGATTATAAAAGAACTAACGGTTATTTAAAATTTTTAAGTCTTTCAATACTAATGTTTTTAATAGGCATGCTGGTTATGGGTATATTTGACCATTCATTCGCATCTACGAACTTTAGAACTTTAGTATTTGTTATTTTTGCCCTTTATTATGCTTTTAGAAATAAAGAAAAAATTCTTAATAAAATACCGGGCAAGCAAGTAGATTTAGCAGAGGAAAAATCTGTATAAAGTATAAATTCCTTTAATAAAATATGAGGCAGCTTATGTCAAATAAAAGACCTATAGTTTTAAATTTGATTTCTTCCCTTCAAATGGGGGGTACAGAAAAATTATTGATAGAAACCTTAAAACAGGCAAAAAAATCTAGTGAAAGTATGTTTATAACAGTTGTTATAAATAATTGTTATGATGAAAAATTAAAAAAAGAGCTTATCCAAATTGGGTATCCTGTATATTTTTTTAATAAAAAAATTGGGCAAAAAACATTTGGTGTAGTTCAAAATTTAATTAAAATAATAAACAAATATAATGTGGATATAATTCATTCGCATAATACAGGCAGCAAGTTATGGGCTATACTGGTTAAAATGATAATGCCACGTGTTAGACATGTGTATACACTACATACTACCAATATGTTGGAAAATTCCAATAGGATATTTAACTTGCTCCACAAGAAATTTATTGATGCAAATATTGCTATATCAAAGGTTATTCTTGATGAAACTTTGGAATATGGCGTGGAAAACGTTGTGCATATATACAATGGCATTGATTTGAGCAAGTTCTCTTTTGATCCTTTGCAACAACCGAATAATCAATTGAATATTCTTAATGTTTCCAGGTTAACAGCAGTAAAAGGTCAGGATATCTTAATTAGGGCACTAAACTTATGTAAGCAGCGTGGTATTAACTTTAGTTGTACATTTGTTGGCGGCAAGTGTGATTATGATAAAGAAAACTATGATAACATTATAAGCTTGGCAGATAAGTTATACTTATCTGATAATGTGCATTTTGCAGGTCAAAAATGTGATATTGTACCATATTTAAATAAAGCAGATTTATTTGTTTTACCCTCACGTTATGAAGGATTAGGTATAGCAGCGTTAGAAGCAATGGCGGCAGGTGTACCGGTTATTGCTTCTAACATTGGAGGTCCTAGAGAAATTATTTTTGATGATTTTAATGGTTTTTTATTTGAGCGTGAAAATCATGAGGAGCTTGCGGATAAAATAGAATATTTTTACAAGAATAATGATCGTCAAGCCCGGATGAAGCAATCTGCTTATGACTATGTAAGGGATTTTGATATCTCTATCATGTGCGATAAGTATTTAGAACTTTATAGCCTTTTAGCCAGATGATAAATTTAAAAAAAACATTAATTATATAAGGGAGAAAAATTTATTTATTCCTTTTTTTGTTTTTATTAATGTTTTATTTTTTTATTTAAAGAGGGAGAAAAATGGCAAATATATTACAGCTTAAGATTAAACTTGCAGAAATAGAGCCGCCGATATGGAGAACTTTTCAGGTTGAAGATAATATCACATTCAAGTCGCTCCATGATATTATTCAAACTATTATGGGGTGGGAAGATTATCATATGTATGAATTTGTCATTGATGGCTTTATAGTCAGTTGTGAAGAGGGCTCAACCTTTAATCCTGCGGAAGGTTTTTTCAGGCAGCTTACATCCTCTAAAAAGTTTCAAGAGTTACTGGATAAAGCTGAATCGGATGATGGAACTATTACCCTTGACCCTGAAGAAATTAATGAGATTTTTAAAGCTGAAGAAGAAACCGCAAAGTTAAAAAGTACGTATCATTTGAATAGTCCTATTGCTGAGCTTATAAAGGAAGAAGGCCAAACTTTCAGGTATGTGTATGATTTTGGTGATAATTGGGTACACGAAGTTAAAGTAGAACAAGTGATTGATAAAGATCCAGGCAAAGTTTACCCTAATTGCGTAGCCGGTGCCAGGGCTTGTCCGCCGGAAGATTGTGGTTCTTTCATTGGTTATTATGATTTGTTGCGCATATATGAATGATGAAAGTGACCCTGAGTATGAAGACACTATGGACTGGCTTGGTGAAGACTATGATCCTGAGTATTTTAACGCTAATAAGATCAACAAAAGGCTAAAAAAGTTAAAGTTCGAAAAAGTTAAGAAATAGGATGTACATAAAACTTTTGCTAAATCGAATATCTAAAAGTATTTATCAACGGCAAACTTAAATTGTTCAATAAACAAGGTTTTAAAATAATCTAAGCTATTATTTTCATAAAAAATTATTACAGCTTTTTTATATTCTTTTTCATCTATACTTCTGTAAGAAAGGGGACAATAGCTATTAGCTAATAAAATAGCGTTTGCTAGAATTCTGCCGGTTCTTTTGTTGCCATCTTCAAACGGTTGTATATATGAAATCATAATTACTGCAATTAACGCTTTTTCTATAGGATTTGTAGAAAGGTTAATTTGTTTTATCAATTTTTCAACAGCTTCTTTAATTTGATGCTGGTCGCCAAGAGGCTTATAGTTCGTTCCTATAATGCCAACAGGAGACTTTCTTAATCCCTTTAATACACCCATATGATCGGTTAAAATAGAATGAAGCTCTTCCAGTTTTGAAATTGTAATAACCTTAAAATATTCTGTATTCTCATAAATGTAATCAAGAGCTTTTTTATGATTTAAAATCATTACAGCTTCTTCTGACTTATGACCTTTTGCTTCAATATTTTCTTTTATTAAAATTTCAGTATCAAGTAAAGAGTATGTATTTCCCTCTATTTGAGATGATTTCCAGCTTAACTCAATCATAAGCCTTTCAAATTCTTTTTTCAAAATAGCTGGAGTTGATTTTTGAACTTTCTGTGTATAAATATCATTGATTTTTTCAACTTCCAACAGTTCATCGGGGGAAAAAATATACTGTAATTGATTAAAAATATTAAAATTAAACTGAGAATATTTTATAACCCTATTATCAGCTTCCACTTTAAAATATTCTTCAACGTCATACTTTTTAAGCAGTTCGCAATGGTTTAAAGGAGAATACGTTATATTTCTGGCTTTTCCTGTCTTTTTTATTAATTTTTTTTCAAGTAATACTTCCAATTCTCTAAGTATAGTAATTTTAGAGCTTTTATCATCGAAAGATCTAACATAAATGTCTATATCTGACCTTTTTACAGATTGTCGGTCTTGAATAAAATTTAAAATTTTGTATTGCCTTTTCGTAAGTTCCATAGCTACCTTGCAATTATCGTTTCATTAATTTGATAGAATAGTATCATAATGAAACGATTCTATCAATAACTAAAAAAGTAAATAATCTAACCACTATTTTGGTGCTATAATTTTATGTGTAAATTTAAACAGGTAAGAGCTGTAAAGATGTTAAACAATGAAAGCATAGACAACAAACTCGGTAAAGCCGATCAAGATAATTTAACAGGCTACGTACCATTTTATTTATGGGCATATCTAGTACTTGGTCTTGTATTTTCAGAAGCATTTGGTGATCTTGTTACAAAGTATGTGCCATTTTTAATAACTGTATATGAATTTACCAGAAGCATTGCAGGCATAATTTTGTTATCTGTGGTACTGACAATATATGCGAGCTTAAGGCATAAGTGGACAATATCTTTGCCACATGCAATATTTTCTGCTATCACAGCAACGATTGGTTATTTTATCGGGTATTTCTGTATAATACTTTTAATTCATTATTTTATGCTCGGTAAAGAGCAAATCTTTGAAGCTATATTTAAAAATGAACATAAAATTTTACTTGATTTATTTGAGCTGTTTGCTCAGTATTTTGTTTTGAGTTTAGCAGGTATATATCTTACTAATAAAATTATTGTAACGATTACAAAACCCATAAAAAAAAGTAGAGCAAAAAAGAAGATTGAAAATTGTGATTAATACCCCCATAAAAAAATAATTTATTCTGATGGGGAATTTTAGTGAATTTTGTATTATAATATTTTTTAAAATACATAGCTTATAAATTTGTTTAGTTAAATATCAATAGAATTTATATTTAATTTATATTTACGTATTAGAGATTAAACTAGGAGTATAAAATGATTGGCATTATATTAACTTCATTATTTTCCTTAATTATTCTTGGAATTATAATATGCGCCTACCACAAACTCATGGTTAATTATGGTTTAAAGCTTAAATCACAAAGTTTACCTAATGTAAGTAAACTTAACGCAGAATCTTAAAAGATAAATTTTAAAATTATACTTTGAGGCTATCAATAGCCTCTTTAATATTAGTGGCATTATAAACATAAGAACCTGCGACTAATACATTAGCACCAGCATTGACAGTTAATTTTGCAGTCTTGGCATTTATCCCGCCATCTATTTCTATATCGATGTTTTTATCATGTTTTTTAATAAGTTCTAAAGATTCAGTAATCTTAGATACGCAGTCTGTCATAAATTCTTGTCCACCAAAGCCAGGCTCTACTGTCATTATTAATATTAAATCAATTAAATCAATGTACTCTTCGAGAACAGAAGAAGGCGTTTTGGGCTTTATTGATAACCCAGCTTTTTTTCCTGAGTTTTTAATGTGCTTAAGTGCTTCTTTTAGATTTTTACAATCACTCTCGTAATGCAAAGTTATTATGTCAGAGCCTGCATTAACAAAGTCATCAATGAAATCTTCAGGATTATGAATCATTAAGTGAACATCATAAACTAAGTTGCTTACCTTGCGCAGTGATTTGACAACAGGAGCCCCAATAGTCAAATTAGGTACAAACTTACCATCCATAACATCAACATGAACCCAGTCTGCGCCGGCTTCTTCTATTTTTTTTATGTCTCTTTCCAGGTTAGCAAAATCTGCTGACAAAATGGATGGTGCAACAAGTATGTTATTCTTTTTATTATTCATTCTTATCCTCTAGTAGATTCAGACTTCTTACAGCTAGCTCAGCAGCTTTTTGTTGGGCTTCTTTCTTTGATTTTCCCATTCCAAACCCACAAACTTCTCCATTAATAAGAACTTCAATTGCAAAAGTTTTATCATGAGGAGGACCGCTTTCTTCTGCTATTTCATATAACGGCAGATCAATCCCCTCTGCTTGTGTGTACTCTTGCAAAATTGCTTTATAGTTGTACTTTGCAGCACATTGTTCAATTTCTGTAACTTCATCTTCTAATAAATTAATTAGCATTGATTCAAGCTCATGCATTTTTCCATCCAGGTATAAAGCACCTAGTAGCGCCTCAAAAGCACATGCCAATGTGGAAGGTCGGGTCCGTCCTCCCATTTTTGCTTCGTGATAACCTATTCTTAAATATTTGCTTAAATTAATTTTTTCGGCAATTTGTGCCAATATACTGTCACTTATTAAAATTGCTCTTATTTTAGTAAGTTCACCTTCTGAGTAAGTAGGAAATCTTTCGTGAAGATAATCACTGGCAAGCAGTTTTAGCACCGCATCACCAAGAAATTCCAGTCTTTCATTACACATCAAGCTGGATAATTTATTTTCAAAGGTATATGAACTGTGCGTTAAAGCCGTATTGAGCAATGTATAATCACTACACGAAAGATTAAGCTTTTCTATTAATTCACCTAATAGTTCTTTTCTTGTTTTATCTACTTTTACCATAAGCTCAATAACCCGAATTTACAATAACTGGTATTTATAATAAAGTTCCAGTTACAAATATACTAAAATAATAATAAGCAATAGGACCGGTAAAAATGTAACTGTCCGCCCTATCTAAGATTCCGCCGTGACCTGGTAGTACGTTACCAGAGTCTTTGACTCCTGCGTCTCTTTTTAACATAGATTCGCAAAGGTCACCTGACTGTGCAGCTAATGTTAAAAGTAGTCCTGAAATAATTGAATGTATTAAAGGTAAGCCTATTAAATAACCAATACCAACAGCTCCTAATATGCCACCTACAGTACCGCCAATAGCACCTTCCATAGTTTTATTAGGACTAATTTCTTTATATAAAGGTCTTTTGCCGAAATTTTTGCCAATATAGTAAGCAAAAATATCGGAGAAAGATATAACAAAAAACATTAATACTACAAAGCCAAGCCCAATTGACATTTCTTTATTAAACAATTCAAAAGTCTGGCTGTTCATATCTCTAAGTAAATATATGTGGACAGGCAACCATCCGCCGTATACAAAAGCGAAAATAGTAAATGCCAAATCTTTCATATTAGCCTTTTGGCCTCTCATCAGGATTAAAATAAATGCTGAGATTGTTCCAATTGTTAAAATGAAAGCCATACCAGGCAGCGTTTTTAAATAAGCACATATGAGCACAGTAAAGCTTACTAAGATTATTAGCCAACGAATGGGATCTAGTCCTTTTAATTTTGCCATGCTGATAAGTTCATTTAAGCCTGTACTTATCAGAACAGTTAAAAATACAACTAATGCAAACCCACCTTGAACGATGCTCAAAAATGCAATAGTTAAGAAAATTATTGCAACATATACTCTTGCACCTGTAAAAAATTTAATTAAATTCACTTATACCGTCAAAACCTCTTTTTCCTTTTCTGTTACGAGTTTATCAATTTCTTTGGTATATTTATCAGTTACTTTTTGAATATCGTTTTGAAAGTCTTTTACTTGATCTTCAGGAAGGCTTTCTTCTTTTTCCAGTTTTTTAAGTGCATCAGTCATATCTCTTCTTCTATTTCTGATAGCTACCTTGCCGTCTTCACCGATTTTTTTAACTTTTTTTGTTAAATCTTTTCTTCTTTCTTCAGTAAGAGGTGGAAAAGTTATTCTTATGTTAGTACCATCATTATTTGGTGTAACGCCCAAATCTGATTTTAAGATTGCTTTTTCAATTTCTGCAATCACACCTTTATCATAAGCTTGAACCACAAGAGTATTTCCTTCTTGTACACTTACATTAGCAAGTTGCTTTAAAGGAGTTGGAACTCCGTAATATTCAATACTTAATTTGTCTAAAATCATAGGATTGGCTCTGCCTGTACGTATATTAACGAATTCTTTTTTTGTTTCGTTAATTGTTTTCTGCATTTTAGCTTCGCCGTCTTTCAATAGTTGATCAACACTCATTGTTTTCTCCTCCTATAATAGTACCAATTTTTTGACCTTTAATAATTTTTTCTATTACGCCGTCTTCTGCAAAATCAAACACTAATATCGGCACATTGTTATTTTTACAAAGTGTAACAGCAGTATTATCGATAACTTTTAAGTCTTTTACAATCACATCATCATAGGTAATGCGATCAAATTTTTTAGCATCTTTGTGGTGGCGTGGGTCTTTGTCGTAGACACCGTCAACTCTATTTTTTGCCATAAGCATTACTTCTGCATCGATTTCTGCTGCACGTAGTGAGGCTGCTGTATCTGTGGTAAAGAATGGATTTCCTGTACCGGCTGCAAATATAATAACTCTACCTTTTTCAAGGTGCCTGATGGCTCTAAACCTGATATAAGGTTCTGCAATAGCATTCATAGTAATTGCAGATAGTACTCTACAAGATACTTTATGGTTTCTCAAAACTCCTTGTAGCACTTGAGCGTTCATAACGGTTGCAAGCATACCTACATAATCAGCAGAAGCTTGATCCATGCCTAGCTTTGCACTATTTTGCACACCTCTAAATATATTACCGCCGCCAACTACGACTGCAACACCTACACCCATTTCGTGGATATTTTTAATTTGTTCAGCAACTTTGTTTACAACGTCAGGATCAATGCCGTACCCCTGCTCACCCATAAGGGCTTCTCCACTTATTTTAAGCAATACCCTTTTGTATTTAATTTCTTCCTTCTCCGTCATTATTTTCTCTTTTTCTAGAAAGTTCTATTCAATCAAATCATACTTATTTTATTGTACTAAAAAATTTTAAAAATACAGATATTTTCTTACTAAATTTTAATAATATTTTTTTAATAATATTTTATTTATTGTGTCAGTAATATTAATAAGGGTACTTGAGAGGGTTTCGTTTCTATTTATATTTTCGCAAATAATATCTGCAAATTCTGATTTATTAAAATCACCGTAACCTTTTTCCTTCCATAATCTGTGCAACATAACACACATGCTATCTTCGCATCTGATTTCAAAAGGTTCTATTGATATTTCGTTTTTATGATATTCATTAATAGCACGTACAACAAGATTTTCAGGTATAATATCCTCAAATTCACCCTCTGGAATTAAAAAAGTCTGGTCAGAGTTTCTTTTGATTTGATTAAGTTGATCATAAATGCTTTGCGCATCTTTATCTAAAATTATTAAAATAGGAATTTTTAACCTGTTTTTGTACAAATTATAAAGCTTTAGTACCTGATTTTTGCCGCCGGCAGCTTTTAATTTAACACCTTTTTTAATGAATTCCAGTCCTCTGATTTTAGAAAAAATAGGCAGAAGCTTTTCTTCCGTAATACCCTCAACTAGCAAAAGTAACTCAACAGGTAATAAAACACCTTTTTGGTTTCTGTACACTTTTGATTTTTTGTAAATAAACTCCAGTTTATCTACATCAAGTTCATCTGAATCAGAATTATTAAGCTGTTCATTTATCCATAGAAGCCTGTTTATAAATTCGTTATCATCAAATGACTCTTGTTGATTTTTAATAACTTGCAAAAAGCCATTAATATTTAGAGGATAAGCATAATTAAAGATAATAACATTACTATCAAATATCTTTAATTTAGATAAATCATAGCTTATAGCAGTTTCAAATCCGTTTTCTTTTAATAACTCAGCAAAAGCTGTATTGTATTCACCGCATAAAATATTTTCCTCAATGCCGGGCTTTGAATTTTTTATAATGTCTTGTGATGCAAGTATATCTTTAACTATCTCAAAAGAGTTAAATAGCCTGGTTTCTTCATAATGCAAAAAAAGATTTAATTTAAAATCAGGTTCTTCAGTGCAGCCTAAATTTTCTATAGATTTATTCCATATAAGCTGTACCAGTTTTTTAACTGTAGAATATGAATATTTATGATAGTTTTTAGATGTTATTTTAGGCTGTAAAGTACCTTTATTAAGGATTTCAGCAGCTAATCTTTGATACTTGGCAAAAGGGTATTTAAATTTTAGCAATCTTTTTAAAATTACCGTCATTTCATCAAGTTCAAGAGCCCTAATGGTGACTTGTTGTTCGCTGCATTCAGGAAGACAGAAGTCAGTAACAATTTTATTATTTTTTCTTGCTAAGTCAGATATATTGTGACTCCCTTTGCAATCTTTTATATTACTCAACAGCATTTTTGTATACTAATATTTTATCAAATTTTATGTATTAAACAATACCCGATATACGACTATTTAAACCAATATTGCATGATTTCAGAAAAACTTTTTTCTATATCATTGCAATCAACTTGTGCAAATTCACTCACATTTCCGATAGCCTCCGGCGATAATCCGCAGGGATTTATCAGTTCGTAGTTTTTTTTATCAACATTAATATTTAGCGATACACCGTGCATTGTAATATATTTTTTTACGCCTATGCCTATAGACGCAATTTTTTTATTTTTTATCCATACTCCTGTAAAATTTTCTTTTTGTTGGGCGTTTAGGTTGTATTTTTTTAATATTTCTATAATTAATAATTCTAATTTTCTTATATATTTATGCAGATCTAAATTATAATCTTTTAAATTTAAAATAATATAAAAAACTATCTGTCCAGGTGCATGAAATGTAATATCGCCCCCGCGCGCTATTCGAATTGGATTTAAACCTGCAAAATTTTGTAAGTCAGCGGCTTTACCTGCAGTATAAGTTAAAGGATGTTCCAGTATTAATAAATAATTTGTTTTATCGCCTTTTATTTTTCTCTTTAAAAGATTATTTTGTAGCTCTAGAGCTTTTAGATAGTCGCATCTTTCTAGTTTTAATGTAGACCACATGAAAATAAAATCCTTAAATTCAAAAAACTGCCAGATTTTGTATACCGGACAGTTTTTAAGATTTTAAATTTAATTATTTAAACTTATTTTTCAATTAAAGAAATAGATTCAATACCAGCATTTCTGGCTGAATTCATAACTTTAACAACAGCACCATGCTTGGCCTTGCCTGCTGATTGAATTAACAATCCGTCCTTTTTAGTTTTTTTCAATTCAGCAAGGGTGCTTTGAAGGGTATCATCGGTTATGCTCTTGCCGTTTATTGAAAATGTATTTTTCTCAGATATATTGACAACTATAACTTTAGACTCCTTAGTTTGCTTGTCAGCTTGCTGTATAGTTGGAACCGAAAGCTTTAAACCCTGTTGATCAAGTAAAGGAGCAACAACCATCATTATAATCAACAGTACTAAAAATATATCTGTTAATGGTGTTATGTTTATCTCGTTAAACGAATCACGTTGTCTTCTTAGTGACTTTTTCATTTTTGCTTTTCCTGCTTAACTGATTTTCTTTCTAATTCTTGTTGTTGGTCAGGTGTTAGTGGCTCTCCAGCTACGGTTAGTTTAGCATATCCTGAGTTAGACGCTTGTTCCATAACTTTGATAATTGCACTGGTTTGAGCATCACTATCAGCTTTTAATACAATTATCTTTTCTTTTTCCGTAGCAGGTAAAACTTCCTTTAGTTTTTTGCCAAGGTCTTTTAATTCAGTTTCTGCGCTATTGACGTAATATTTGCCTGTTTTAGTAACAGCAACTGTAACCTTATTCTCCTCTACGCTAAGTCCACTATTGATCATAGGAAGTTTGATATCCTGATCTATAGACTGAAACATAGGCGCAATAACCATCATAATAATCAACAGCACCAGAAATATATCTGTTAATGGTGTAATATTTATCTCACTAAATATAGTGTTATCACCGGATGATTTAATTCCCATTTTTTAATACCTATTACCTTAAACAGAGCCTTGAATTTGATTGATTGTTTTGTTTTGAGCAACATCTTTTGGATTATTTTGTTCAGAATAGCTTAAAAACAATAATTTTAATAATTGAAAATCATCTTCAAATCTTCTTACAATTCCCTGAAAGGAGTTATATAAAATTACCGCAAGTATAGCAACACCAAGACCAAAAGCTGTAGCTATCAATGCAGAACCAATACCCATTGCAACAGCAGCACTTTGGTTGCCTTGACTTGCTAAATCCTGGAATGTAAATAATATTCTAACAACTGTACCAAATAAGCCCAAGAACGGTGCCACACCACCGATTGTTCCTAATATAGTAAGATGTTTTTCCAGTTTTCTTACTGCCAAACTGGCAGAAATATCAAAAGACATAGAAAAGTCTTTATTTTTTTCAGAAAGTACAAGCACGCCTTCTTCAGCAAGACCGCCAATTATTCCACCTGTATCTGAACTGATACTCTGCGCACCAGTCAGATCATCTTTTTGAAGTTGTTGCTGTAACATTTGTATAAACTGCACAACATCTCTTTTATTATCTGAGTAAAATGCAGCTCTATTTATTGCAACCGCAATAACTAAAATAGAACAGATAAATATAGGCAATAATACCGGCCAATCTAATTGTATCGAATGAATTAACAATTCCATATTTTTTACAAACCTCGCTTTTTTATAATATTAAAACTACCAAGAATTTCTTCCACCAACACCAAATACGTTGTAATCAAACGTAAATTGTATATCAATATCTTTACCCCTATACTCAGGAGGTAATGGTCTAAACGGTGCTGTTAACTCAACAGCTTCTATAGCTGCTCTGTCAGCTGCCTGTGCGCCAGAAGATTTGTGTACTTTTACATCTAATAATCTTCCGTCTTTGCTGATTCTAAACAACAACACAACCCTTTTGCTTCTGTTGCCTCTGGGTGGCTCCCAGTTTCTTTTTATTCTTCTTTGCAATTCCCTCATATACGGCCCAAAATCTGGTTCTTTTAATGCATCAATGCCTGGTCCACCGGTTGGATTTCCGGGACTTGGATTGCCATAATTTCCATCACCCATGCTATAAGCAGTTCTAGAAGATTTATCGCTAGTATATGGAGAATAACTTCCTGCTGTTGCAGCATCACTAGACATCATTGGTGCAGGTGTTCTTGATGCACCGGCTGATGTTGTAATAGGTCCGCTTGTTACAGGACCACCTGTAGGTATTTTAACCTTTGGTGCCTTAACTACCGGAGCTGGTACAGGAAAAGCACTTGGTAAAGGTCTTGCCGGTACAGCAGGTATTACTTTTGGCATCACTTTAGGTGGTGCAACTCTTTTTGGTGCAACCTGTTTTCTCGCAGGTTTAGCTTGCTTTATGCTTTTTTGTTTTTTTGCTATTTTTTTAGGTGCAACTTTTTTCTTTGGGGCTGCTTTTTTCATTGGGTTTGATTTTTTTGACCTAATATTTGGTTTATCAATACTTCTTATTTTTCTTTTAGGATTATGCTTGCCACCGGCACGGCTATTCCTGTCTGATCTAAATTTAGTCTTGGGATTTATAGGCTTTTGTTCCGGTTTATTAACAATAACAAACTCTATATCCTTCATTTTCTTTTCCGGCATCTTAAACGCAAAAAGATTTATATTTAGAATGCCCAAAAGTAAAGTGAAAGCGTAGATTAAGAGAAACAAGAGCACATGACTTATTACTGAAGCCATTAATGATTTAAATAATGATATATCTTCAACATCATTTCTGATTATAGTAGGTAAAGTCTTGTTATTTCTGTAATCCCAATCCTTCTTCTCCTGATTCTTCCCCAATGTATTCATTTAATAATTGTTCCCATAAAATATCACTACTATATATTAATTTAACACTAAATTTAAAATATCACAATTAGCTTAGTAGACACTTGAAGTAATAGTACTTTAAATTTAGAAAATGCCGATTATCCCGCCATCCCACCCTAATAGTTTAAAACTATTAGTATCGACATTTTTGTAACTTTTCTTAATATGGCATTTTATTCAGATTGGAGTTTCCAGGGTTGTTACGGTTAATATTAATAGTTAATGCTTGCTCCAAAACAATGTTAAGAGTTGAATGAGCATTTATTATTGCCTCTTTACCTCTACTCATAACATTACTGAATAGGCCAACACCACTGCCAATAGCAGTTCCGTATACAGCACCTTTACCCGCTTTGCCACCGGATGCAGCTCCAAGGCCTGTGCCAAGTGCAGCTCCTAGTCCAGCTCCAACTGCAGTTTTTTTAGCTGTTTCTACCACTGCATTAGTTGTTGTACCACCTTTAATCAGGCCGGTACCATCTTCTGTAGCAATTTTTGCAGAAAGAGGAATTCTTTGGCCGTGAGGTGTAATTGCATTAGTAAATCTTATATTAATAACACCATTTTTGTTAAATCTACCTGCTTTTTTAACATCAACGATTTGTCCTTCAATAACGCTACCCATTGGTAGAATTATATTACCGCCGATAGATAAATCGGATGCTAAAGTTGTATTGATTCTTTGGCCTATTGAAGCATGTTCACTGCTTATAGAATTAGGTAATCTAACTGTCATAGCAGTACCCATAGGCGCAGTTGCTACGTGACCTTGTAATGGAGGGAGAGTATTGAAATTTTGCTGCCCATAGTTTTGATTTTGTCCATAATTTTGTCCGTAGTTCTGGCTATAATTAGGCTGATTAAATGTAGGCGGTTGCATTGGCACACCTTGATAATTACCGGTTGAAAGATCACTTCCCGGATTATTTGTAGGGGTATTAGCATTATCGGAATAATTATTATAATTTTGAACAGGCACATGGTTGTTATTATTTTGATAGCCATTATAATTCATATTCGGATTGTTTTGCGGATTAGCATAATTTGGATTATAACCGTTATATTGTTGATTATACCCTTGCGTATTTTGTGGATTATTGTAATTTTGGGTATAATTATTTGCCGGTACGTTATTATTAACGTTGTACGTGCTTGGATTAGTGTAAAGTTGACCATTTTGGTTAGTATAATCCTCTGCTAAAACCAAAGCTGCATTAGAAGAAGCCATGATCGCTACTAATACAGCAAGTGTTAATTTTTTAGACTTCTTAATCATTAATAATACTCCTTTGTATTCTATCTGTTTTCTTGTCCTCAACTATTTAATATCATATCATATTAATTTATTACTATATTAAAGTTCTTTTATCTCTCCTCAATTTATGTAAATCATTTGAGCACCAATTTCTATATACTACTTATCAATTATTAGGTCAAATTTTTCATCCAGTACAATAAACCATTCAGTGCCTGGGTTCATCTCAGTATGCTTTCCCATTGCCCTTTGCCCATGAGGTACAACTTGCCCAACGGCACCAAAATCCTTTATATAGTGGACTGTCCGCCTGAATCCTTCTCTTTTTGTTGATTCTCCTCCAATTATACCATCATCACTTCTTGTCCATATGTGTCCTGTCATATAAAATTTTCTACCGTCTGGAAAATAAATTTTATCGACCATAATTTGCAAAAAACCATTTCGCCCGATTTGAGGCTTTTTTAATTGATAAATTTTACCTTCAATTATTGAGCCGGCAGGTATAAATGTTATATCTTCTGCCAGATGGCTGTTTGGTAAAATCCATTTAACAGTGTCGCCTACATTATTAAATTTTGTTGAAATTTTATATTGCAATGTTCCTTTAAAAAACATTCCGGCAGGAAACGATGCTTTGTAATGTCTGTTATTTTCCCATACTAACACTTTTTTAGCGTAAGCCTCACTGCAAGTGTAATAATTAATACAAAAAATTAATATTAAAGATATTAAATTTTTTAAAATATATATATTTTTTTTCATAAACACTACTCATAAAAGTAAAAAACGTATATAATAATTATATTATACTGTACTGCACAAAAAACGGATATAGATCTATTTATCATGATAAAGAAAACATTAATATTTTTCATTCTAATTTTAATAACGCAACAAATTGTATTAGGTTCAATTTTACAAGATGGAATTGTGGAATTTAACAAAAAAAATTATCTAAGGGCTGAAAACATATTAGAATACGCTGTTCAGCAAGATCCACATTGTCCAACTACCAGATATTATTATGCAATGACACTTGTATATAATAAAAAATATAAATATGCTGCAGAAGAATATCAGTATATTATAAGGCATTTTCCAAATACTTATGTGGCTCAAAAATCAAAAAAAGGTTTGAAAAATATAGCTGTAGATGCTGGTATTAGTGCTGATAAAATAAAAATAAATCACCGTGGAAATATAATTATACTTCCTCAAGTTACAATAAATAATCGACTAAATTTATCTATGCTTTTGGACACGGGTGCAAGTTATATGGTTATAACTCAGCAACAAGCTAATGCTTTGGGTTTAAAAAATTTTAAGAAAGTCAAGCTGAGTACAGCTAACGGAATTGTAACAGGTAAACTCACAACGTTAAAAAGCGTTAAGTTAGGCAATAGTGAATCAAGTAATGTAGAAGCTGTAGTTTTGCCTGATGCAACTTCAGGTAGAGTGCAAGGTATCTTAGGTTTGAGCTTTTTAAGTAATTACAAGTACACAATAGATAGAAGAAATAGTCTTCTTATTTTAGATAAAAATTAAACCTGGTCCATAAATTCAAATTAACAGACCAGGTTTTTAGGCACTTATTTCAATATCTCTAAATATTCAGCGTAAGAGCTTAGTATTTTTTCGGAATAAAACTTAAGGAATTGCTCTTCTTCTTTTGATTCAACTTCTTCAAGCTTTATTGTTTTATCTGTTTCTTTTTTACAGCTTGAAACATAATCAGATAAGCTATTAATAACTATATGCTTGCTTTCCTCAGGCAGTTTATGCAAAAACATAAGTTTTACTACTATTAATTGGTTTGCAAGTGAAGGATTTTCTGGTAAATCACTAACCATTAGTTCAAATAGACGATTCTTTCCAGTTTCTGTAATTGAATAAATTGATTTTTTTTGCCCTCCAATTGTTAAAGTAGTTTTTAGTTCTACATAATTGTCTTTTTCAAGTCTTTTTAGCGCAGGATGTATGGAACCAAAGCTAAGTTTAAAAAACAAAAAAAACTTTTTATCTATTTTTTGTTTTACACCATAAATCGTGCTGCTTTCCTTGAATAAAACAATCAATACTAACAACTCAATCATATTCGTCTCCAAAATAATTAAATTAAATAAAGTTACTTAATCCAGCATCATATTAATTTTAGTAGAAATAATAAAAAAAGAAATTATTAGACTCGTAATATTAAAATTATTATAAAAAATATGAGTAAATGTATTTTTATCTATTATATACCAAAATTTTAACTATTGATATTAAATTATTGTTTGAGTAATCTAATTATAAAGTAAAAAATATTTCCGGCAGGCAAAATAAATATGATTGAAAATCAACTTAATAACAGAATTACTCAAGTAATAGAAGAGTCAAACCTAAAGCATATTGCAGTAATAATGGATGGAAATCGTCGATGGGCAAAGCTACATAACTTCCCCGCAATTGCAGGACATAATCATGGTGTTAAATCTCTAAAAAATTTAATAGAAACTGCTGATGATTGGAATATTAAATATATTACAGCATATGCTTTTTCTACTGAAAATTGGGGGAGAAAAAAAGAAGAAGTCGATTTTTTGATGATGCTTATAGGCAAAACAATAAGCAATGAGATTGATGAACTTCATAGAAAAAATGTAAAAGTAAGAATAATTGGTGACATGTCACAATTATCAGCTAAGCTACAAGATATATTATATTCTGCAATGAGTAAAACTGAATATAATACTGGATTAAATCTTCAAATGGCAATAAATTATGGTGCGAGAAGAGAAATTTTAACGTCCGTAAAAAAAATAGCCAGGCTAATAAACAATAATAATCTAAAAATTGAAGATATTGATGAAGATTTAATATCGCAAAATCTTTATACAAGCGATATTCCTGACCCAGATTTATTAATAAGAACATCGGGTGAATATCGAATAAGTAATTATCTGTTGTGGCAAGCTGCATATTCAGAATTGTATATAACAGACACTTTGTGGCCAGACTTTGCAGAAGATGACCTCAAAGAAGCTATTATGGTATATGCAAACAGAAACAGGAGATTTGGGAAAGGATAATTAAAGATGGATATGAAAAAGATAGTTCTGGCAACAAAGAATAAAGGCAAAGTTAAAGAAATACAACAGGTTTTAAAAGATCTAAATATTGAAGTTATTGAAATTGAAGGTGAATTTTCACCAGAAGAAAATGGTGCAACATTTAATGAAAATGCTTATATAAAAGCATACGAAGCCGCTAAGCTTACAAGTCTTCCAGCTTTGGCGGATGACTCAGGGTTAGAAGTTGATGCACTTGACGGCAGACCAGGTATACATTCATCAAGATATGCAAATACTGATAAAGAAAGAATTGAAAAACTTGTTAAAGAAGTGTCTGAATCTTCAAAAAAAGAAAAATCAGCAAGATTCAAATGCGAAATGGTATTAGCTTCACCAGCCGGTAAAACGCTTTACTCTTCCACCGGAACTTGCGAAGGTGAAATTATTGATAAGCCTTCAGGTACCAACGGCTTTGGCTATGACCCTGTTTTTTATATCAAAGAATTTAATGCCACTATGGCTGAACTTAATCTTGATCAAAAAAATAAAATCAGTCATCGCGGTAAAGCTTTAAAAACCATGGTTAATTGGCTAAAATCACAGATTTAATCATCTTTTAATCCAAAAATAGTTTTTATATTCATAAATACATAAAAAGCAATGCCTCCCCAGCATAAGCAGTTAAATGCGCCGGGTACATTGCTTTTAATCCCATATATAATTCCAGCTAATATATTTGCAAAAATAATGCATATTATTAATATTTTCAACTCTTTTAAATTACTCAAGAAAATACCCCCATCGATAATTAATATTTCTTTCTTTTATTATTACATTTTGTTATACCGAAATTAAATTTAAAAAAAGGAACAAAAATTTTTATCCACCCCTTACCCCTCATAGGGGCAAATTCTTTTTTGGTCTCGCTTTGCGTCGGCATAGCCGACTCGCTCGACCTTAAAAATTAAAAGAAAAATTTTTGTTTTCCTTAATTCATAAATATTGAGGAGAAATATTATGAGCGCTGCAAAAATAGTTTTTGTTGATACAAAAGACATAGAGAAAGATTATCTTGTCAAAAAAGATTTAAAAGAGCTTAAACCTGTTTATATAGACAAAGCCCTGCACGAAATACATGATTTCTCTGAGATTAAGGATGCGGAAATTTTGTCTGTTTTCACTTCCTCAATTGTAAAATCAA
The DNA here is from genome assembly GCA_028280605.1 of Candidatus Gastranaerophilales bacterium. Taxonomy (GTDB): domain Bacteria; phylum Cyanobacteriota; class Vampirovibrionia; order Gastranaerophilales; family JANQFW01; genus JANQFW01. Next base: position 11,758 of record JANQLL010000102.1, on the reverse strand, counting down.
GTGCGCTTGAGAATTTTGAAAATTTAAAAGTAATTACAACGCGCTCTACCGGCTATGATCATATAGATTTAAATTATTGCAAAAAAAATAATATAAAAATTTGTAACGTACCTAGATACGGAGAAGCAGCAGTTGCAGAATTCGCCTTTGCTCTTTTATTAAATATTACAAGAAAAGTCCATGAAGCCTATGCCGGCTTGCAGCACGGAGTCGTTGATATTTACGGCTATATGGGTATTGATTTATATGGTAAAACTATCGGTATTATTGGTACAGGTTGTATAGGTACGCAAGCAATAAGGATAGCTAACGGATTTTGTATGGATATACTGGCTTATGATATTTACCCGAAGCCAGATTTAGCTAAACAGTGGAACTTTGAGTATGTTGAGCTGGATGAACTATATAAACGCTCGGATATAATTAGCCTTCATGCGCCGGCAACAAAACAGAATGCTCATATGCTTAATAAAGATTCTTTTAAAAAAATGAAAAAAGGTGTAATTATAATAAATACTGCAAGGGGAGAAATTATCAACACAGAGGACCTTTACGTTGCGATTAAGGATGGTATTGTGGCTGGGGCAGGGTTAGATGTATTAGAGTGTGAAGATTTGATTATAAGAGAAGAGGATTATTTGATGAAAATTGATTACATTAGGGAGGACTGTTTAAAAAAATCCTTGATCAATCATAAACTTTTAGATTTGCCAAATGTTATAGTTACTCCTCATGTAGCATTTGACAGCTTGGGGGCTATACAAAAAATATTAGATATTACCATAGATAATATTCAAAATTATTTAAAAGGTACTATTATCAATCAAGTAAATAATGGCTAGTTATATCAAGGTTTTTACTGAGTTTTAATATTTCTATTATGAAAATCGCGACATGTCTATTATAAAAATCGCGGGGTTTCTAGTGTTAAAATCGCGAGATACCTATTGCTAAAATTGCGGGTTTTATAGTATAAAAATAGTGAGGATTCTATTATTAAAATCGCGGATATTCAAAAATGCAAAATAAACACATTTATAAACGCTGGCAAGAAGAAATTATAAAAAAAAATATAAAAACAAGGCGTGTGCTTTTATTATCAGGAGCGCGGCAATCTGGAAAAACTACTTTATGTAAAGCTATTAGTGATGAAAACACTATCTATAGAACTCTTGATGATATTACCCTATTAAATGCTGCTAAAATTGACCCTCAGGGATTTGTAAAACATAATTCAAAAATGCTAATAATTGACGAAGTTCAAAGAGAACCCCAGCTATTGTTGGCAATTAAAAAAGTTGTTGATGAAAATCCTCAGCCAGGACAATATTTGCTAACGGGATCTTCTAATATTCAATCACTGCCAAATGTAAGAGAATCTCTTGCCGGTAGAGTAAGTAAAATAAGATTAAGACCTTTAGCTCAGGGTGAAATTTTAGGTATACTTCCAAATTTTTTGGACAAAACTTTCAATCAGTCTTTTTCTTTTTCTATTAATTATTATGATAGGGATGCAGTCATAAATTTAGCATTTAGGGGGGGATATCCAGAAACAATAAAATTAGAAAATAGAGAAAGAAAAAACTGGCATAAAGACTATATATCAGCATTATTAGAAAGAGATTTAAGAGATATTACCAATATTAGAAGAAAAGATGCAATGCAAGATTTAGTTTCTGTGTTATCAGCTTGGTCAGGCAAGTTTATGGATATTAAATCGATAGGCTCAAAGCTTTCTATTCAAAGAAGTACTGTAGAAAGCTATATAAACGCATTAGAATCACTTTATATTGTAGAGCGAGTGCCAGCATGGACAAAAACGGATTATGAAAGAATAGGTAGGCAAGAAAAATCATATATGGTAGATTCTGGACTTATGTCATCAATCCTTGGCTGGAATGCCGAACAGGTTAAGTTTGATTCGGATAGAGTCGGAAAATTAATAGAAACATTTATTTTTAATGAATTATCCGCCCAAATAGAGGCAAACAATGGAGTGTATAAAATTTTTCATTATAGAGATAGAGAAAAAAGAGAAATAGACTTTCTTATTGAGAGAGAGGATGGTTCTTTACTTGGTATTGAAGTGAAGTCGAGTTCAGTTGTAGATAATAAAAGTTTCAAGCATTTAAAGTGGTTTGCGCAAAATATAGCTAAGAGCCATTCGTTTATTGGTATTGTTTTATATACAGGAGAAAATACTGTATCCTTTGGCGATAATATGTGGGCTGTCTCAATGAGTCAATTGTGGAGTAATTAATATATTACAAAAAAAAATGGACTACACTTAAGTGATAGTCCACTATATTTGTCTGTCAGCTAATTATAATCTAATCTAATTTCCAAATAGTCTGCTTTTTACATAAAGTTTAATTGTTTTATCGTATCCGCCAAATTCAGAGCTGATACTATCATCAATCATATCTTCGTATAACTGATTAAATCTTTCTATGTCTTGTGCTACACGCTCATAGAGTTCAAGATTTTTTTTGTTGCTCAAATCAATTAAAAATTTATTATTTTTTAGGTAGTTAGTTTTATTGTTTGTTTTTTTATCCAGATAATCATTTAAATTTATACAGTTATTCTCTACACAATTATTTACAATTGCCATATTCTATCTCCTAATAATTTTTAATTATTGTCTTCTTAACTACTCAATTATTTTTCTGAGCTTAGTGATATTTATACTTTCTTTTATTTTTTCTTACATATATATTAAGTTATCAGATTCAAAAAGTTGCTAGTGTATAATGTACAATTTAACATTTCTTAATATTTCTGACGAGTCAACAATACTAAACCTTATAAAGAATGCAATCTTTAATAAAGTTTAAAATAGAACAAATGCAGAAATTAAATACCTGTACAGCCTAATTCAAAAAGAGTTTCACTGCTTTCTATTTTCAAAATAATAATTGTAAAAAGTACCATTATTATTGCCCTAATATTCCGTTTTAAAAGGGGTTTAGATTATTAATAAAATTTTTAAAAATTTTTATTCAAACACTAGTCAAGTGAGTTATCTCTGATTGTATCAAGAGTTAGACTGATTAGATCGAGTATCTCCTCGAACTTTTCGTCCAGTACATATTTGGCATCTTCTTTATCTGTAATATTTCCATGAAAAAATTTTTTGTATTTTTCCTGGTTATACCAATAATCCTGGGTATCTTTTAACACTTCACGCAATTTTACAATATTCTCAAAGGACTCAAACTTCCCCTCTGGCTTGTTTATATATTTTCTTTTCATCTTATCCGCAATGAGATTGTACATATTAGCTTTTGCAGAGAACATTTGAATATTTTTTGGATTTGCTCCGTTTTCTATTAACGAGCTTATACTTTGCATGTAAGGGGATATATCTTTCAAATCTGATAAATAACGGGAATACTTACCATATCCGACCATTGATCCCAGATAAACTTCAGGAAAATCTTTAGGCGCCATTTCAAGTAATTCTTTTTCGACCGGATCACCGCTAAATTGGCTTGTCAAACTTGCCTGAGTAATTCTGTCAAGCTTTGTCAATTCTTCTTCATACCTAAGCTCTGATAATAAGTCGTTTATCTCTGTAAACTCTCCAACAATAAGACCTGACGGTTTTCCACTATTCTGTATAAGTTTACTTGAGCTAGAAAATACGTCTTTTTTATGAAATTCTCTAATTGCGATTGCTGTAGGTTTGTAAGATTCAGTTAATGCTATATCCGTATCTGGTGATTTTAAAAGCTTAGCTATATTTTTACTCTCTCCTAAAATTAAACCAGCTGGCTTGCCAGAGTCAGTTAGTTCTTTAGAGCTGGTATTATTTAACAAATCAGCTTTTTTTTCTCTAACAGGGTTAGTCTTGCTTAGTTTATTTGTATTTTTAGACCTCTCAGGAAATGGTTTACCTAACTTTGGTAATTCTCCAACATATCCTGCACCACTGCATAATAAAGCCAAAGCAGCTAATATGGTTAAATTTATTGATTTTGAAGAAGTATCAGACATAAATCTCCTTAAATTCGCTTTTAAATAGAAAAAAAAGTAAATTCATAATTTATTTATATATTTTATCTTTATAATTATTTTAATGAATAAGTACCCAAAAGTCATATACTTTACTTGATGTACTAATTTTATGTAAATTAAACTCTTCTAATTTTTGATATCGTAGTTTGCGATGTCAAATCGTAATGAAAGCACAGGCTGAATACTTAAACAAAAAAAAAGGAAAATTTGTTATTTTCCTTAGATTTAGGCGCATATTTAATTTCATTGATATAAATAGTAAAAAAAACACGATTAGAATAAATCAATAATACAACGTATTTACTATATATTCATAACTTCTTTCTTAGTCGACCCATTTAAATTTCTTAACCGAAGAAGGATCATACAAGTCACCATCAATAATTACGTAGAATTCTCTATACTTGCCCCCCTCTAATCCTAATATGGGCACTTTTTTCAGTATAGGCAGTACAGCACTAAATCCCTCATCAGAAGACGGTATAAAACCTAATTGAGGTATAAAATCAGTAAAAGTATTAATGGAAATACTACCTAAAGGTCCTAAAAGTCCGGTTATTTTTTTAGACATCTTGCCACCAATTTTAACCTTAGATTGGCTGTTTGCCATATTCACCGTGCCACTTATTGCAAGACTAAGGTTTTCTCCCTGCGTGATAAATTCATTTGCAGAAATAATACCATTTTTAACTAATAAGCTACCTGTTATTTTTTCAAAATAACCTGTTTTCTGCGGAACAATCAAATCTAATATATTGTTTAGGTTTAAACCGCCAATCCCGCTTTTTATCAGATTAAACGCTCTCAATAAATACTCAAGCGAACCAAGTCTGACAAGACGACCTTTGCTAATTTCAAAATTGGCAAAACCGTTTGAGTTTTTTATGAGTTCATCCATAGTATTTCCAAATGTTTCAAACTGCGCAGAACCGCTTAATTTTCCATAAACTTCGTTAGGTAAGTTAAGCAACGTTGTAGAGGCCGCATTAGCTTCAACTTCTTGGGCTTTTGTATTAACAAACAGCTTAGAATTTTTTATATTATAAAATACATTGCTCGATACGCTTCCCCCGGCAGTATTAAAGTTAACGTTCGGAAAAGATAAGAGCCAATCCGGTGTGAAATTAAAGGATGAAGTAAAGTTAGAAGTAATAAGATGGCTGATAATAAGGTCATTAGCAAATACTTTTCCATTGCTGATAACAACAGCAGGCAGCCTGTATTTTGATTTTGGCGTTTTACTGTTTTCATAAAATAGAGGATTTTTTGAATAATTCTCTAAAATTTTATCCATATTTATACTTTTAGAAGTAATATTTAATTCTTTTATAGAAATAGGAAATTCGTATACGTTATTTATTTTGGCTGATAAAAACAAATCAGAACCCGCAATATTTACTTCACTTTTTGTGATAAAAGTTTCATCTGTATTAAATTCAATATTCGCATACTTGATTACAGCATCAAAAGCTGGTAATTGTGCATTTTTTACGTAAAGCCCGCCTCTGATTTCCGGCGTGATATATTTTCCATTAAGTACAATGTCAGCTATAAGATTAGCAGTAGTAAAGTATTGTCCGTGCTTATCAATATTAGAATAATTCAAAAACTTAACAGAAATTTCTTTAGGAGTCTTTATCTGAAAATTCTTGAATACTGGAGCAGTAAGCGAGTTAGCAACTTTTCCTTGCATTACAAAGTATTGGTTTATATTAGTAAAATCAGCATTTTTAGCATATTTAGACGACTTATTATGTTTGTATGCATCTGCAACAAAGATATCAAAGTTTTGAATATCAATATTATCTTTGTTACCGGTTGCATTAATATTGAGTACTTTAATTTTATCTTTTGGCAATGATATTTTTGCCTGATAAAACAAATCATCATGTTTATTAACAATAATTTGGCTGCTTAAATTCCAGTTATCAATTGTCCCGCTTACATCAGCTGATAACGGTATAATTCCTTTGCTGTTAATAGGTTGAACTAAAAACGGATTAATATACTTATCAATATCTGCAGATTTAAGTCTGGAGTTTATTTTTAAGTCTAAATCAGGTTTTATCAATACATTTTTTATAGTCCCATCAACGTCTATCTTAGATTTTGAAAGCAAAAAGCCGGAATCTTCAAATTTAATAACCTTATCACTCACATAGATTGTTCCTTTATTGGTTTTTATTGGCAAATTAAGATTGTTATTAAGCATGGCTTCTGTGTTTTTAGGAATAAACTTAAAGTAAAATACATCATTAGGCTTAAAGGTCATATCAGCATAAACTTTGCCTCTTGTATTTTTGAACATTGAAATATATTCTTTAACTTCAGGATAAATTAATTCAACATTGTGTAAGTCCTGCAACTTGGAAAAGTCAAAATTTTCCATTATTAAACGAGTATCAGGAATAACTTCAGTTTTGCTTTTCTCGGTTAATGTACCGCTGAACTTAAATTTAGAGTTCAACGCAACACCTTGAGACTCAATAATTTTAAATTTCTTTTTTGTTACTTTAAACTTCCCGCTGGTATTGTTAATGTGTATGCCAATGTCTTTATAAAAGAAATCAATATTATTCACATCCATGAACAAATATTCAAGAATATCATTAGATTTAATATCGCCTTTTAGTTTTAATTCAGCTGTGGCTTTGCCTTTGATTGATGTAAGGTTGTTAATATTTTTCTCTGTCTCTTCCAGAACTTTGCTGCTTTTGATTAATTTTCTTACATTTTCAAGATTAACATTTTTAGATTTTAATAATAAATCATAATATTGAGAGTTTGATAACTTATCAGTTTTAATCAAGCCGTTAACAACGCAAGTAGTTTTACCAAAATCAGCCTTAACATCTTCAAAATAAACTTTGTTATAGTCATATTTCAATAATCCGCTTGCATTTGTAAAAGGCACAGCAAAGCCCTGCATTTGCACAAAAGTAGATTTAAGATTAAGTTCCCCGCTGGAGTTAAGTTTGGCTTTGTCATTTTTATCAGAAATAAGTTTGATATGTGCTTTTGCATTGCCTTTTGACTTTTGTATTTCTGCAAGAGCTGTTTGTACATCTATTAATAAAGGACTGTTAAAAATTACCTCGCGCGCCAGCTCAAGATCAAGGTCTTCAAAATCCAATGTGACATCAGAAAAACCTTTTAGTGTTATATGACCATTTACAATGGTTTCTACATTTTTAACATAGCCTTTTATATTGTCAAATATTACTTTATAATCATTAAATTTAATTAAGGCACTTGGAACATAAGCTTTTGCAGAGAGCCCTTCATATCTTAAGTGACCATCCTTTACTTTTATTGAGCCTTCCAAGTTTATATTTTTAAACTTACCGCTTGTTACAACGCTTACACTGCCACGACCGGAAAAACTCATCAAGTCAAGCGGTTTAGGAGAAAATGTAAATAGCTCCGCACAGGCCAGATATAAATCATGCCCTTTTGTAAGATTTAAAATACTTGAATTAATGTTCAAATTTAATGTTTTTTCGTAAGAAGGATTTATTTCTCCATTAACCGTTAAATAAGAATCATAATCAAGCATTAAGGAGGTATTTATGTTTATATCATAGTCTTTAAAAGTTAAATATCCAAAACTATTCTTTACATTTGCAGAATTAGCAGTTAAAGACATTTTTTCAAAAGACGTGTATCCGTCTATTTTAGGCTTTTTGTAGTATCCTTTTACGTTTACTTTTGTATTTACTATTCCGTCCATCTTAAGCTTTGTTAATTTATTAAACGGATCAAGGGGTACCTTAATATTTTTTGGAAAAAGTTCCACTATATTTGAGATATTAGAATTATCAAGGTTTAGCTTTAAGTTTAAATGTCTTTTCTTTGTTTTAAATTGATAAATATCTCCGCTTAAAAGCACATTAATATTTTCATTTTGAGCAAATGCTTTTTTGATATATAAATTCAGATCATCATATTTTGAATCAAGAAAAATATGTGTATTTTCATCTGAGCGAAGTAAAGTTTTGCCATTTTTATTAATAACTTCTAAATTTGATAACACTCCATAAAATTTTATTTTTTTCTGTCTTTTAGTATCAACATTAAATTTTAAATCGGTTATACCTTTTATATCTTTTACAGAATCACATAAACAAAGATTAATATAAGGTAAAAGCTTGCCCGGCTCAAAATTTAAAGCCTCTCCAATAAGTGTTATATATTTTATTTTTAATTTTCTCTTTGAATCTTTTGGATTTAATTGATAATTTAGAACAAAGTTAAAGTCATAATCAGATTTTTGATTATTATATTCAACATTTCCTTTTGTTGTTATATTTAAATGTCTTTTATAGTTAAATCCGGAAAGATTAATTTTTTCACCTTTGAAAACAAAATTTTGCGGTTTATCAAGAAATTTATCATCAAAATTTATATAATAATTATTGGCGATCAAGTCCAGATTAGTTACTTTTAGCTTGAATTTACTGTTCTTTTGCTTTTTCTCAAAGAGTTCTTGTACGTTAAATTTTCCTTCTTTGTTTCTGTTAAGGAGTAAATTTAAATCATCTATTTTAACTTTAGTAATTTTTACATCTTTAAAAAGCAAAGGAATTAAAGAAATTTGCAGATAAGAATTTTTACCTGTAATAATATCTTTATTATTTTGATTTATATTAAATTTATCACAATTAATTTTAATATTTAAATTCCATAAAAAACTTGTTTCAAGTTCTCCAAGTTTTAAGCCGGAGCCTGTTTTTTCCAGGAATAAATCCTGTATTTGCGCTTTATAGTTATTTATTTTAATAAATTTAGGTAATGCAAGATAATAAAACAAATTGATTATTAGCAACAAAGTTGCAATAACTGTATATAATATAACCTTTTTTTTGTTTTTCAATATATTATTCAAAATTTTCCAATCTTTTCCCACTGATTATAACCAATTAAAATTATAAATAATAATTACAAATTTTTTCAACTAAAATACCCACAAAAGAACTTGTTAAAAATTTGTTATACATCCTTATTTAATATAGATTCAAAAATAAATTCTCCGTTTAATTCTTTAATAAGGTTATAACTGAAATATATAATAATCAATATGAAATTGTAAAAAAGAGCTGAAAAAATTTTTAATCATTTAAAATAAAGAGTTTTGAGTGTTAACGATTGTAATAATACCTGTTATTCTGTCTATTGTTATTTCTTCGAGGTGTTCTGTTTTGAGGGGTACTGTTTCGCCTGTTATTATATGCTCTTTTTCTGGCACGTGCTGCTTCAACTCGCCTCATTCTGGATTGTGAATAACGTCCCCTGTTGCTTGGATAGTTATTTTGAGCATAAGTTTGCCTTATTTTTGATGCCTGACGTGTTTGTTGTGTGTTATAATAATAAACTCGATTATTATAAACATAAGTTCTGTACTGTGGCATTCTTTGAGCAGTTCTATATCTTCTTTTTCGTCTAAATTCATCTGGTGTAAATTTACGCTTTGCTCTGTCACTGTACATAATGCCATCTTGTACCTTTAAGTCTTTAAACAATCTGTCTTCTTCTTTTGCTATAAGTCTATCAAGTTTTTTAAGTTTTTCCACAAACAGGGAATTAGGTGGAGTAAAGCTTCTTGGAGGAATTTTTTTAACTTTATAATATTCTTTGCTAAACTTTCCCCATAACTGAGCGCAATTAAAGCTAAAAACACCATTAAGCGGCAAATTAGCATCATTGCCCATCCAAATAGTTGTTACGGTATCAGGTGTAAAGCCCGTAAACCAAACATCACGAATTTGGTCAGTTGTACCGGTTTTTCCTGCAACCTCCCTGCCCTTTATTCTGGCTTGCCTGCCAGTACCCTTGTTTACAACATCAATTAATATTGATACTACTTGTTTTACAAAACCGGAGTTTATAACTTTATGCGGTGTAGGTTCAAATATTTCAATAACATTTCCGGCATGATCTTCAATTTTTCTTATAGCTGTAGGTTCAATATAAACACCATCTCTAGCCAAAGTAGAATAAACTGTAGCCATATCCAAAGGAGATATGCCAAGTGACCCCAGTGCAATTGAGTAGTTTTTATCTATATGGCTCTTAATACCAAGCATTCGTGCTGTTTGTATTATTGCATCATACCCTACCATTAGAGCAACCCTAACAGTAGGTGTATTACGAGATTGTGTTAATGCTCCTCTTACTGTCATTTTACCGAAATATTTTCCGTCCCAGTTGTGAGGCCGCCAAATATTCCAGCCTGTATTATAAGATATCGGACTATCGTATATAGTTGAATTAGGTGTAATTACACCCAACCTAAAACCTGTAAGATAAACAACGGGCTTAAAAGATGAGCCTGCTGCTCTTCTTGATTGAAATGCCCTGTTATAATTACTTTGCAAAAAATCAACGCCGCCCACCATAGCTTGAATATAACCGTTATCAACATTTATAGAAACCAATGCACCCTGCTTTACTCTTGTGTATCGCGGAAGTGCGCCAACTCCTTTTTCAATTGTTTTTTCTGCAATTTCTTGCGCCTCAGGGTCAATGGTTGTAAAAACTTTTAGCCCGCCTCGTTTTACAACTTCATCTCCATATCTTTCTCTTAGCTTAAACACAACATAATCTACAAAGTACGGATACTTTGATAATTTAAAACTTTTAGGATGAAGCAATAATTTTTCTTTCTCAGCTTTTGTTTTTTCACCTTCGCTTATAAAGCCCATTTGTTCCATTCTCTGCAATACTAATTTTTGCCTGAATTTGGTTGACTTATAGTCTTTATATGGAGAATAGCCCTCAGGAGCTTTTATTAATCCTGCTAAAAAAGCAGCTTCTCCCAAATTTATTTCATTAGCGCTCTTTTTAAAATATTTTTTAGCGGCTTTTTCTACACCATAGCTCATGCTTCCCATATATATTTTATTCAGATACATTGTTAATATTTCATCTTTGCTGTATTTTAACTCTGCTCGCGCTGCAAGGATTGCTTCTACAAATTTTCTTTTAAAAGATTTTTCAGGTGTTAAAAAAGAATTTTTAACTAGCTGTTGAGTAATAGAACTGCCGCCTTGTATGTCTTCTTCACCCGTAAAATTGTTAATTAAAGCCCGCATTGTCCCGGTTAAATCAATACCATTGTGCTTATAAAATCTTATATCTTCTATCGCAATAACAGCATTTATCAGATGTGGCGAAATATCGCTCAACTTGACAATTATCCTGTCTTCATCCCCATGTATATTGGCTAATAAATTATCATTTATATCATAAATAAGAGTAGTTTGGTCTTGTTTATAGTCATTTAACAATCCTACATCAGGAAAACGACTGGCAATATACCATATTTCACCGGCAATGCTTATTGATAGCAAAAAAATAGAAATCAATGCAATAATTATAGAACCTTTGATTGCTCTCCTTATTGCATATCTGGTTTCCGTCTCTGTCTGGGTAATATAATTACAAAAAGAGTAATCAGCCTTAACCATAGTCCGTCACCACCTATTAATAGTTTTAAAATATTTTTCAGACTAATAAATCATCTGAAATTTAATTGAGTACCAATATAAAATATTAAGCGAACACACAATTATATCTAACGGTTTAATCTCATCCATTATCCAATATGGTATGATTAAGTTTTATTTTTAGAAAGTGAGTATTATACTACTCATCAATTAAATTTCAGATTACTCTTTTCAGAGAATAGTTTATTTTAATAACTTTAACTCGATTTAATAATCTGAAAAGTATTTTAGAG
>JANQLL010000073.1 GCA_028280605.1 Candidatus Gastranaerophilales bacterium | reverse complement strand
AACTAATAAAAGCATGGCTCATTTTTTATTTTTTTTCTAAATTATTCTTTTTTACTTTTAATTTATTATTTGCTTTTAACTACTTTTCCGTAGCCCTGTTTAAAATACAAAATGCGACTCAGTTATTATAAAGCTCTTTTAGTCTTCTAATGTCATTGGAGGATAATTCTTTATTTATTATTCCTCTGTGAAACATCATATCATTTGAAGAATTACTATGGTTTAAGCCTAAAGAATGACCAATTTCATGTAGCGCTGTTCTTCTTACACGCTCTATTCTGGTAAAATCAGTTGCCATTTTATCAAATTCCGGGAATATAACTATGGTTACTTCAGCTTTTTGTATAACATTTTTTATTACTTTTAAGTTATTATGTCCAGACTCGTAAATGCGCCCATGTACAGTACATGAAGCCCAATTCACCAATATATCCGCATTATTTTTATTATAAATTCTTTTAAAATTAATAGTATTATTGCCGGCATCCACCCAAGGTAGAAAACTTTGCTCAATTGCTTTTACAAAACCCGGCAAAAATTTTTCATGTTGACAATCTAAATCTATGTAAACTTTTAATGGAAATTTTTCAGCAAGCCATTTGGGGCATTCATGCTGCTTATTTTTTTCATTTTCTTCCCATTGATTTAGCTTGTTAACGTGGTTAACACCTTGGGTTTCATCAGTATTTGCTTGAGAAGTTATGCCTGAATATTTCGTATAAATTTTTATGTTTTTAAACTTATTGATCTTCATTTTGAAAAATCCTATAAAAAAAAGACTTTTTTATTTTATTAATATATTTTATTATAATAATAAAATTAACAAATTTTTATATCCCATGCAGAACGTAAACTAACTTAAAAAATACTTTAAATTACTCCCAACTTTAATTTATGAGCAGCAGCAACTACAATGAAAGAAATTAAAAGCGGACAAAAAGTAAAAGTAACTTTTCAGACGGTTTCTTCTAAAGAAGACGTTCTTTGTTCTATAAAATGGTGGGAAGATGATAGAGTAGGGTTGCTTTATCCACCGGATAAAGATTACTTAATAAAATTTTTGCCGGAAGAAAAAGAACTAAGTGTACTTTTGTTTTCAGATAAAGGTATTTTAAGCTTTAAATCTGTAGTTATTGAATCACCTGCCAATGTTGATTTTGTAATAGAAATTCCTGAAGAACCTGAAGTTATACAACGTAGAGGATATTTAAGGGTTCCAACTTATATGAAATTTTTAATTACAAACAGGACAAAGGCTGTTAACTGCGAAGCTGTTGATATAAGTGGTGGTGGATTAAAATTTATCTGCAAAGAACGTTTAGCCGTAAATACTGTTTGGAGTATGTCATTAACCTTAAATCAAGAACATATAAAAATAACCGGTAAAATTTTGCATTGTAACGAAATGGATAAAAAGTTTGCTTATGCAGTTGAATTTACTGATATAAATGAAAATACTCGAAGCAAAATTATTAAATATTGCTTCGATCAGGAAATAAAATTCCGTAAAATGCAAAGAGAATAAATATCTTTAGTTAATTTTTTTAACATTTAAAACACTATACTAACTCAAAATACTCCCCATAAAAAATCACATAAAAAGGTGGTTTTAAAAAGTTTGCAATTAGCTAATATTATTATATGTATATCTTTAATTAGAGATTAAATATGACTGAAATAAAAAAAACAACGCAAGAAACAAAAGATATTAAGGCTCAAATAAAATTAGCATATAAAAATGGCAATTTAAAGGAATCCATACGGCTTTGTATTGACGCATTGGAAAACGATCCAACTAACGGCGATTTACGATTAAAGCTGGGCGATTTATATTTGGAACGACATTTGGATGTTACTTATCCCAGAAACTATCTTGACGAAGCAATAACAGAATATCAGCGTGCTTTTGAGTCTGAAGTTAATATTGCTTTATTGCACTATAAAATGGGATTGGCTTTTTATTATAAGGGTGATTTTGATAAAGCTGTATCACAATTTAATATTAGTATAGAAAACAACTCTAAAATGTCAGAATCTTATTATATGCTTGCCAAGATCTTTAATAAAAAAGAAAGAAACGCTGAAGCTATATCGTATTTAAGGCAAGCAATAGAATCAAGCCCTTTAAATCAAGCTAAAGCTTATCTGTTATTATCTAAAATGAAGTTATCATTTGGACTATTTTCGCTTGTATCAAGCATATTTTATTCTCTTATGTTTTGGTTAACACTTCCTTTTGATAGAGAGGGCTTAAAAGACTTAAAAAGACAAATTAACTATTTTAAACTACTACCTGTCTTTATTAAAGGCAAATATTATGAAAAATATCAAGAAATAGATCAGTCAATAGATATATATTACAAACAATTAGAAAAAACCCCAAAAATTCCGATTTTATACGTCCTTGCAGGAGAGGCCTATAGAACCGGAGGCAAAATTAGCGAAGCTATAGGTGAATACAAGGCTGCTCTGGAAATTGATAAAGTTAATATCTTTGCATTAAAAGCTTTGTGCTATATTTATGAAGAAATCGGCGATTATGATAATGCAATTAAGGTTTATGGAAATTTAGTAGCGATCAACCCTAATAATGCTATTTATTATAGCAATCTTGCAAATATTTATTATTTAAAAGGTGAAATCAGACCGGCTATTGCAAATTATCATGCAGCTATTACATTAAATCCTAATAAAAAATGGACAAGTGTTGTTTCTCAAACTTTAGGATTTATATTACAAGAATCTAAAGAAAACTATGATGCAGCAATTGTTGCTTATCAAAATGCATTCCTTTTAAATCCTGAAGATATTGATATCTATATAAACTTAGCAAGTGCATTTTATGATAAAGGCGATTATAACAATGCGCTTAATGTTTATAGAATTGCTCTGGGGATTTCCCCGGAGAATGCAAGAATACACTGCAATTTAGGTTATTTATTATGGGGCAAAGGATTTATAGAAGAATCTATTAAAGAGTATGAAACAGCTATTAAACTAGACCCTAACTATGATATAGCCTATAACAACCTTGGTGTTATTTATCTGGACGACTTAGGCTATGTTCAAAAATCTATAGAATACTTTGAACAGGCTATAAAGCACAATCCAAATTATGCGTTAGCTTATTACAACAAAGGTAGAGCTGCTGCATTAAAGGGCAATAAAATTTTAGCGGCAAAAATGTTCCAAACTTCGCTTGATTTAAATTCTTATACAAATGAGCTTGATAGCAATGAGGTTAAATCAAGAATTAACGACCTGTTTGATTAAAGAATATATATAATAAAAATAGTATTGACGAGATAGCTAAACTACTAACTCGTCCTTTTAGGTACTTCCGTAAAGATTAAAGCTTAATAAAAGAACAATCCGCTAGTGCAAAGCGGATTGTTTTTTTATACCTACCCCCCCCCTTACCCCCTAGCAAGAGGGCTTTACTTGTTTTGTTTTGGGCTCGCTTTTCTTCGGCATAGCCGACTCGCTGGCCCTTAGAAAATTAATTAGTTTTTATGCAGCTTTTAACCATTCTTTAGCTTTATCCAGTTCAGAAGATTCAAAGAATTTACCCTTTTCTGGCATAAGCTCTTCAATAATATTTTCCATTTCTTTTTTATAGGTCTCATCACCAACCATAGCCACATATTCAAAATTATCTTTATGATTAAGATAAAAATTAAAATCAGCTAAAAAGCCTTCAAAAGTGTAACCTTTTACGTTTTTGAAAACTATAAGATTTTTTACCTTTTCATATTTTTTAATTATATCTTCTATAGTAGGGATAACTCCTACTATATCATCTCTGGTTATCATATCAGAAGCTTCTAAAACCAGATAATTTTCATCTTTTTCAACAGTTTTAAGCATCTCTATTCTCCTTTATTAATATGAAGGTATTTTATTAAGAACTTTTTATCTCTAATATATTTATTATCAGAGATAAATCCTGTATAAACAATCTACTTTTAGGTAAAATTAATACTTTTACTTTTTTAATGGTTAATATTTCTTTTTATAGATATTATTATAATTATTGCACCCTTTTAGCATCATACACTTTTCAAATGCCTTACCCGGCTTTCCAAACATCAACCTTAATAACGCAAATCGTTTATTCAAAATACCTTCCATACAATTTACAAAACAATCCACTTGCTTAACCGTAGCATTTGTATTATTTAGCGTATTCAAAACTACGCCGTTACCAATTGTTAAATCCCTAGTCTGATCCAAAACACAGCTTGTTTTTCCCAACACAGTGTTAAACCGACTCATAGAAGTATTTAGCTTGACAGTGCTCTCTTTTAAATTAGTAATAATATCCTTAATATTATCTTCAGTAGACTCTTCTTCAAAAACATTGCTTATTCTGCCTGTTATATTACCGGTAGAAGAAATTATTTTACTTAAATCCTTTTTAAACTCGGGCATTTTAGTAACTTGATTCAGGTCTGCAAGAATTTTATTAAGTTTATCAGTACTTTTAGCCCCATTCCTAATTATAGCCAAAAGCTCTTTTTCATTTTGATTTAGCAATTGATTCATATTTGCAGATAATTCGCTGATATCAATTGCCATTTTCTCCTGCACAATGATAGAGCGCTCCATATTATCAATAAATCTTTTTACTCTCTCTTCTTTAAACTGATCTTTTAAAAACTCTTCGATGTCACTAAAAGAAAAAGAAGGCTGCCCCTTGATGACGATTTTATCTGATATTATTTGTTTGCTGGGGTTTTCAGGATAAAGAAGCTCAATATATTTTTGTCCTGCAATTCCCTCAGAGCGGGTTTTTGCTGTTATATTTGCAGGTAAGCGCAAATTCTTCATATAAAGATTTATCTCGACAATTGTACTTTTCAAATCATCAGCAAATCTTACCCTTCTTATTTTTCCGACATTAACCCCTTTATAAAATACCTGTATGCCTGTAGTAAGTGCTTCAGGCTTTACAAATTGGGCATAAATAGTCATATCAGGCCTAACAGTAAAGTATCTTAACCAAAAAACAATAAATAAAAATAATAAAACAGTAATTATAATAAACAATCCTGCCTTAAACTCCGCATGTTTAATTATTTTTTGATGAGGCATAAGCTATTTTCTCCAATAAAATATTTTTACTTATTCATTTTTTTTGTTTTCCTTACATTTTTTTTGACAATATTCTAAAGTTTGCCTTTCTCTAAAGCTACAAGGATAAGGTGATGAAGCACTTAAGAAATCTTCTTTTGTGCCTTCCCAAACTATATAACCCTTATCAAGGATTAATATTCTGTCAGATACTTTTAATACTGTTTCAATAACGTGCGTCACAACAATAGAAGTCACACCAATATCATCTCTTAAATTCATCATATCTGTTTCTAACCTGGCGGCAGTAGCAGGATCAAGACCTGTACTCGGCTCATCATAAAGCAATACATCGGGCTTAAGTGCCAGCGTGCGAGCAATACTTACTCTTTTTTGCATTCCGCCGGAAAGCTCTTCGGGATACAAATCAATAACACAATCCATATTTACCATTTTTAATGATTCTTTAACTATTGCGTCTATTTGCTCATGATCATAATCAGTTGTCTCAAACAAAGCAAGAGCAACGTTTTCCCAAACTGTCATGGAGTTAAACAACGCAGGGTATTGAAAAGACATGCCAAGCCTGTTAGCTTTAACGATAATATCACCCTTTGTGGGATAAATAAGATTACTTATAAGCTTCAAAATTGTACTTTTTCCAGACCCGGACTCTCCAAGAATAGAAACTATTTCCTGCGGATAAATATCAAAACTAAGATTATCCAAAATCTTTTTATTACCATACTCTAAACAAACATCTTTTAAAATAACAATAGGGTTTTTCGACATATCTAAGCTCCAAAAAATAATGATGTAATTATATAGTTAAAAGCAAAAATAAATATAATACTCCATACAACTGTTTTGGTGGCCGCATTTCCTACAGCTTCCGCACCTCCTGATACATTTAAAGCTGTAGTAGTAGCAATAATTGTTATTGTGATACCAAAAACAAAAGCTTTCAGCGCCATAATAAATAAATCTTTTACCTCGACAAATGATCTGGTTGAATCCAAATAAATGCCATAATTTAAATTAACAGCATATTTAGTTAAAATCATGCCTGCTAAAATAGACAAAATAGCAGCAACAACACTTAATAAAGGGGTAATAATACTCGAAGCTATCAATCTAGGCACTACTAAATATTTAATAGGATTAATGCCAAGTACAATAAGAGCTTCTATTTGTTCAGAAACTTTCATGCTTCCTATTTCTGCAGTTATAGCTGCTCCAACTCTACCTGCAACCACAATAGAAGTTATAACAGGTGCAAGCTCTCTTATTACAGCAACTCCTATTATTCCACCCACAAGATGTTCAGCACCAAAGCGTCTGGCAAGCTCTTGTGCCATCTGGGTAGAAAGTGCCAAGCCAATAAACATTGCAGTTATACTAACTATAAAAATAGATCCGATACCAGCCTTGTTAATTTGCACTGCTGTTTCTTTCAAGTTTAGATTTCCTCTTAGAATATATTTAATGGCCTGTGCCAGATTTATCCCTGACCTTCCTATTCCTGAAACAGCATCTTTAGAGATCATTTTTTATCTACCCCCACCCCCCCTAGCAAGGGGGCTATTTTTTTATTTAAGAATTTATTATTTTTATATGATTCCTTCCCCCATTCTGGTTCGAAGGGGGGAAGGTCATTTTCTCAGCTATTATCTTTTAAAATAGATTATTATTTAATTATCCAACTTGATTTTTTACTGTATGAAAATCACAAGTATCTGCGGTTAACCCAATTAGGTTAAATCTGTTGGCAGTAATAAATGCTGTTAACTGTTGTACACTACGATTGCTAACAGGGTGACGTGCCAAAAAGCAACCGGTGCATACTCTTTTTGAGTGTACATTATTCCAGAAACATGTCAAGCCATTTGCGTTATAGCCGGCACATGCCATTAATGCCGCAGCTTGTTGATTAGCTTGTTGCTCTTGTTGAGGACTAAAGCTTTGTCCTAAAGTTAATTCAGTTAGGGCAGGAAGAACACTTTGAGTTTCAGCAGGTGAAGAAAGCATGCCTGTATAGTCTAAAGGCAGACCACGCATTTGACACAAGTTTATATTAAGTGTGTGCTTAGAAAGAACATGCCCCATTTCGTGAGATAAAACAGCAGCTAATTCTGCTTCAGTATTTAATATTTTTAACATACCTGTTGTTATATAAATTTTACCGCCTGGTATTGCAAAAGCATTAGGATTAGGGTCACATAATACACCGAATTTAAATTTTAAACTACATCTATTACCGGTTTTTGCAAGTCTTTGACCTACAGAATCAACGTATCTTTGAACTTTACAATTATTCAACACTCTGTAACGACATTGTATTTGCTGATCTATTTCTTGACCGATAGATTTACACATAGCTTTGTCTGCGGCTGGTACTAATTTTGTCATTTTATGAAAAGCAAAAGCACTTGTAGGCATAATCATACAGCTTATTAATACTGCAAGACCCAACTTAAATAATTTCATATTTATCCTCCTCATTGGAAAATTGCGTTTAAATTTAATTTTGCTATGTATACTATCATTTTTTTAGTCACCTATACATTATCCAATTGTAATTACCCAATTGGACTAAAATAAAAAACTATTTCCGAAAATCCAAAATAAATATAAAAATTTTTATTCCTTTATTCTGCAATCACTTAATTTAAAATATTTAGTACATTGTTATAAATGTCTTCATTTAAATTATTTTTAGAAGCAAAAACTATTAAGTACCAATTTTTTTTAGGATTTAATATCCCCTCCCAAACTCTTTGGGAGTAATCTGCTAGTGTTTTATTCCCATCATAAAAGCAATAAAACACATACGTTTCATTTTTAAGAGTTAATTTTTTCAAGTAATACCTTTTGATTTTAACTATATCTATTTTTTTGATTTCATACCCACTGCCTTTGAGGCATCTTTCAGGCTTGTGCTGAAACATCCAATTGTTAGAAGCCGTAATAAGCAGAGTAAAATTTTTACCTTTATATTTTTGTGCCAAAACTTCCTTATGTTGTTTAAAGAATTTTTCTTCTTTTAAGGTTAAATTAATTTTTTCCAGATTAATTTTAGAAAAATCAGGAATTGGTTTAGCTTGTATTGTATGTGTTTTATTGAATGAAATAAAGCTCAAAAGAAAGAATAATAGAAAAATTGCCGGCAATAAATATTGATACTTAAAGTTCAAAATATTTTTTTTAATTTCTAATTTAGAATTTTTATTTATTTTTTCATTTAAAAAATATAAAATAACACAGCTTAAAATAAATCCGATAATACCTAAAGCTGAATGAATTTTATCAGCAATTAAAGGCTGATTTAAAATATTGAAAAATCCAATTAGAATAAAAATTCTAACGATATTAAAAAAGGCTAAACTTAAATAAAATACACAACTATTGAAAAATAGTTGCATAGAAAATCTACTATTTTTTATAAAATATAGCCCCAGCATAAATAAAGTCCCCGAATAAATGCTTTTTACGCCGCTACAAGCATAATCAATACCGGTAAAAGTGTTTTCAATAGTTAAAATCGTGGAATTAGAAATGGTATTATAACCTAAAATATTATATATTTTAGAAACCACATCAGCAGTGTAAAGCCTTAGAGGAAATCCTAAAAAGGTTTGCAAGTGATCTTTTATAGGCAATATAAAAATTAACAATAAAACTATTAAAAAACTCTTTTTAAATAATTGTTTAGGTAAATAAAATTCGCTTAAGAAGTATATTCCAAGCAAAAAGCAAATCCCTGAAATTGCATTAATATGAAAAAACCACGTATTTAACAAATTTAAAAATAATATTATAAGCACTTTTATCAGAGAAGACCCGGAAAAAGAAAATTGAAAATGTGCTTTATTTTTGACAATAAAAAACAAAGCACCTGCTAAAAGTAAAATACTTAAAATTTTTTCATCAGTTGAATGCTCTAAAAAACTAAGCATAATCCATTTTAGAGTCTGGCTAAAACACAAAAAATACAATAAAAAGACCAAAAGTCCCTTATATAAATTACTCATGACTTTATTGGAATTTGCTTTTTATAATATAAAAGAATAAGTACTGCAAGAGCAATAAAGATCATTATCCATTCTTCAGGCTCAGGTACTGCAGGCACATTTAATAATCCTTCTCCTGATGGTGCATCTATTGCTTCTTTACCAAGATCAAAGCCAGCTTCAAACTTGTTATTTTGTTTTTCAGCCTCTTTTAATTCTTTTTCTTGTCTGGAATTAACCAATGCAATAAAAGATGAATAAGGAGAAACTATAGAATACTGCTTTGAAACAGCATGAATCTTCTCCAGGTTTTCTAATTTAGATAAATCTAAATTTTGAATTAGTTTTCTTATAACTTTAGAGCTTGCTTCTATTTTAAAGAATTTATCATTATCTAAATTTTTGATTTGTTTAAAATCTAATGGAGTATCAGAAATATACCAAATACCATACTCATTTGCATCAACTATTAAATCCCTTTGAGGTAGACTTTGAATCTTTTCATAGTAACTAATAGCGATTGATGCGTTCTTAAAAACTTTTCCACCTGACTTAATAATCAAAGAAGTTAATTTATCGTTGAACTGAGGGATTATATTATCTACATGTATTAAAAATATTGGTGTATCAGCCTCTGTTGCTATTGGCGTTTTGTTTTCAATATCATAAGCTCCGCTGTCTGTAAACATAAATATAGCGTCGTACTTATGGGGCAAATTTTTAATGGCATTAATTCTATCTGTTCTGCCAAAGTTTAAATTTGATAAATTTTCATCTATCTTATGTTTTTGACTGAGTAAATCATTAAAGAAATAAACATCAATATTATTATCTTCGTTTAAATATTGTCGTTTGAAATTTTTTTCAAAATATTTATTCCAATTAATATTTTTAGAGCTGTAAGAAGAATCAAGTAAAAAAGCTATATTTTTACCTGCTAAATCTTTTATATTTACTTTCTCAGGACTAAAATAAACGAACTTATCCGCAATTTTGGTAAAAAGAGTATTTGATATAGATTTATTTTCTAATTTTATTTCTTTTACAGCTTTTCCGTTAGTTTTATAAGTTATTTTAGTTTTTTTATCTTCAAAAACATTTCTTTTTTCAGTAATTTGCGGCAAAATATTTTCTGAATCTACTACAATATATTCATATTTAACTTTTTGATTTGGCTCAATTCTTCGATTATCATCCCACTTCCACATTGGATTATCAAAAATATTAGGTTCTATAGGAAATACTTTTAATCTATATTGACGGGGGCCTGTTTGTTCCAATAGTGCCGGATCAACTCTGCGTCTTACTTGATTTTCATAAGTTCTTCTTGCTGCACCTTTAGGAGATATGACTCCTTGATATTCTAAATTAGGACCTAATAACAAGTTTGATATAACTGCACCTTGAGGCAGGCTAAATTCATAATAAACTTCTTGTCTTGAGTAGGTAAGATTTTGGTATTCTTCTTCTATAGATACTTTTATATAAGGACTGGTCGGCGATTGCTCAACTTCAATATTTTTTGAAATAATCCTGACTTTTTTCTGGTCTTTATTGAGCAGGCCGGCTTTAATTTCATCCCTTGTATTAATAGACTTTAAAACTTTTGTAATAATAGAGCGCTCACCTTCTTGAATGTCATTATCAAAAATATACTCATAGGCTTCTGTTGCTTTTTTATGCTGAGTTTTAAAATTTTCTTGATAAATGAAGGGTAGGGCAAGCTTATTAAAGGTGTTTTGAAGTTGTTTAGCCAATGCAGAAGGCATATTAAGTTGTTTTTTATAACCTTCTTTTATAAAGTTGATTTTATTATCACCCAGGAATTTATATTTGGCTAAAGTATTATAAACAAAGGCATCTTTAAGCTCAGGAGCTTTTTGCATAAGGGTAGAGACTAAAACCAGACGTTTTTCAAAGTTTTTTTCTGTTTTTATTTTTTCGTAAGCTGACATATGGTTATTTATATTGGGCTGTAGAGATAATAATAAGCCAGTTAGTATAAATACCGCCGCAAAAACGGAACCGGTAATTTTTGATTTTGGTAAAAACTTTAGTTGCTGCTTAAAAGATTTAATATATAAAGTAGCGCTAATAAATGGTGTTACAGCAAAAAAACCAAATGTAAAAATAAATAATATTACTCCAGGAATAACAAACGGAGCCAAAAGTAGAAGATTCGCTCCAGCTCTCAAAATATCCCAAAATAAATATGTAGAGAAGAGTGAACTAATTAAGTGAAAAATAAGCTTAGCCAATATTGCTAAAACAATTGGGGCAAAAAATAAAGCTAATAATGCAAAATATCCTGAAGTTATTACCGAAATTTCTTGTGATAAGCTTAAAAGAGTGTTTTTAAGCTTAGATTCTTTGTTTTCATAAAACAAAAGGATTGTATATCCGATAATACTTACAACAATGCTGAACAAGAAAAATGTCCATATTGGCGTCACTTCTCGTACAAAAATCAATCTTAAAATTGCAAGCAGAATAATAGGAATTTCTACGCCGAAGAAAAACTTTAACACTTTTTTGTGGTTAGGCCTAAATCCTTTAATTAAAAGTAAAAGTAAGGATATAAAAGGTACTAACAGTATTAAGCTTAAAATAGCCTTTGTATCTAAAGGAATTAAAGGCTCTAGCAATAAACCGGGGATAAAACCGCCCAACAATAATATAAAAAGAATGAAAACCGTATTATAGCCGCCAAATAATAAATAAGTAATTATTTTACCTGTTAATATTTCTTTTACTTTTTGCATTTACTCACCTTTTTAAAACCTTTTAGCTTATATATTTATATTTTTCTTCATTATATATCAAAAGATACAAATATGTTTTTATATTATTAAAGTTCTATACTATTAGCTAAATCTGCTAAGTTATCTCTTTTCATTCGCTTTAATTCGGTAAGGCCGTAGGATGCAAGTTTTTCATTTTGATCTCTGTAGTTAACAACAAATTCCATTATATCTACTCTTGTATAGTCTATTTCTTCCGGGTATTCGCCTTTTTTTTCCGGATGCTCTTTATCTGCGCTTCTTGCATACAACAAATTGCTGTCAACCTGAGTTTTATACTTAAAGATCCTTTTCATGTTTTTACTCCTAACAACTCTATAAACTCTCTATTATTTATAATTATATTATATAAGCGGAAAATTGACACATATATACTGCTCATCAATTAAATTTCAGATTGCTCTTTAGAATGAGCTTATAAAAAATAAAATTGACCATTTCATTTTTAACGCTCCCGCTTCGCAATTCAGAGAATAGTTTATTTTATTTAACTTTAACTCGATTTAATAATCTGAAAAGTATTTTTAAGTTAGTATAAGCAGGTTCTTACCGGGAAGTAAGTTAGATTCTGAAAAGAATAATCTTCAATTTACTTTTGAAGCTGTATATATATTAACATAAGAACATTAAACTACAAAAAATAATTCACTTAAAAAGCCGGTACGAATCAATATTATTATTTAACAGCTCATTAATTAAATTTCAGATTACTACTTTTCAGAGAATAATCTAATTTATTAAATTTAACACGATTGAATAATCTGAAAAATATTTTCGAGTTAGTATACCTGCCTGTTCCGGCCAATTTTTTCCAGAACATAAATTTAGAACTTAAATTATTATTTTTTCATTAATATATCTATTGTGGAATCCTAAAGTTGTACCCCTGAACGATAGGAAAACGCCTTCCATGCCCGAACGCTTTTGTGGTTACCTTTAGCCCTAAGCTGGATTGCCTTCTTTTGTATTCGTTTAGATTAATTTTTTTGATAATAGATTTTACCAGCTCTGCATCATATTTTTGAGAAATAACCTCAAAGGTTTTATATTCCTCCACATAATCCTTTAGAATATCATCCAATACTTCATAAGGCGGTAGGCTGTCCTGATCTTTTTGATCAGGTCTTAACTCGGCAGATGGAGCTTTGGTTATAATCTCATTCGGGATAATTTCTTTATCTTTATTTATAAATTTAGAAACCTTATAAACCATTGTCTTAGGAACATCGGACAGCAAAGCAAGTCCTCCGGCCATATCGCCGTAAAGTGTACAATATCCAACGGACAATTCTGATTTATTCCCGGTACTTACCAATAAATAACCGTAATTATTGGAGTACATCATTAATATATTGCCTCTGATGCGTGCTTGCAAATTTTCTTCTGCAAGGTTCATCTGTAAGCCCTGATCTTTTTCTACATTTTCGATAAAACTGTTAAACATATTGGTTATTGGTACTGTCAAGCACTTTATACCCAGGTTTTTTGCCAATTCTATAGAATCATCAACACTGCCCGTGCTTGAATACATACCAGGCATTGTTATACCCAATACATTATCACTACCCAAAGCTTGAGCTGCTATTGCTGCGGTTAAAGCTGAGTCAATTCCGCCGGATAAGCCTATAATAACCTTTTTAAACCCTGACTTTTTGCAGTAATCTTTAAGACCTAAGTTTAATGCTTTAAGTATGCTTTCTTCTTCACTTGTTGAAACTTGCGCTATTTTACCTTGTTTTTTATTTAAATCATAAATTAATAAATCTTCTTCAAAATCATTGGCTTGAGCTGCTGTATTGCCATCAGGGTCTATCACAAGGCTTGAGCCGTCAAAAATCAAATCATCATTTCCACCCACCTGATTAACATAGAAAAGATGTGTTTTTTGTTTTTTGCTTATTGCTTTAAGTATATTAATTCTGTCTTGTGGCTTATTTAACCAGAAAGGAGAGGCTGATAGGTTTATTATTAAATCAACATCATTATTTTTTTCAATTTCTTCTACGGGATTAAACTTATATAAAGGACGTTCCCAGTATCCTTTATCATTCCATATATCTTCACAGATTGTTATTGCGATTTTTTTGCTTAAAAAGTCTATTATATTTACTTCTTTGCCTGGCTCAAAATATCTTGTTTCATCAAATACATCATAAAAAGGTAAAAGACATTTGTTATGGGTTGAAATTACTTCTTTGTTTTCTATAAAAACTGCGGAATTAAAGTATTTTTTGCCATATCCTTTTTTATTTATATCAATATAACCACAAACAACAGCGATACCCTCAGCTGCTTCTTTTATTTTTTCTAAGCAATATGAATTATCTTCTATAAATGCATGAAAATCTAGTAAATCTCTTGGAGGATAGCCGGTTATGGATAATTCAGGGAATATAACCAAATCTACACCTGAATTTTTAGCTTTATTTATATTATCAATTATTTTTTTTGTATTATTTTCCAGATCGCCTACTTTTGTATTTATTTGAGCCAATGCTATTTTCATTTAGTTCTATTCCACCTCGTAATCGTTTCCAATTTTATTCTAATAAAAAAGCAAACGCTATTAAAATAAATTATAAAATTGTTATTATTTTACAATTTATTTGAAATTATTTTAATCCCTGAAAATATTATATATCAGTGCTAAATCGACTATTTTGCAGCAATAAAAGAAAACAATAAAGGTAAAAAAATGTAACAAAAATGGATTTTTGTGTTTAAAAAGTGGAAAAAATGGGAATAAAACTATTAGTTGAGTTCTATGTTCTTCTCCTCTAATTCTTCCTAAAAAAATTCGGCCACCTTAAATACAGGTGGCTTTTCCTTTTTATTTAATTTAAAATTTGAACTCTAAACTACTAGTCGCTGTTAACAGCAATATCAAGTTTATTATCTTTTTGCATATCTGCTTCAAATAGCTCTCCGATCGAGCAATCTAACACACGACATAATTTGTCCATATTGTCATAAGATGGCTGTGTTCTTCCATTTGCCCAGGAATAAACTGTCTGTTGAGGCAGTCCTAATTCTTTTGCTAACCTGTAGAGACTCCAACCTTGTTTCTTTCTTGCCATTTCTTTAATCTTGATTTTCAGTGTGATCACCTACTCTCTCAATTTTCTTACTGTGTACCCTGTTCTACGCCTACAAATAATATTGTAATCTGTTTTTATTCAATAAAATGTAACTTAGTAGACATTTCTATATAATATTATACATGTATTGCAATTTTTTCGATACATTTATCTTAAATATTCATTTCTTTGATTGATTAGAATTTTAATTATTGTTTTTAATAACATAAATCGTTAAATTGTGTTGCAAGTTTTTTAAGCATTTGATTAAAAAAGCGAGTAGTAGTTTATTTAAAGTAACATTTTTTAATCTCTAATAACTTTGGACTACATGAGTTAAGGTTGATTTTCTAAAAAAAATTATTATTATTATAAAATATATATTCCCTCTAAAATACTTTTCAGATTATTGAAGCGTATTAAGTCTAATAAAATAAACTACTCTCTGAATTGCGAAGCGGGAGCGATAAAAAGTTAAATGGTCAATTTTACTTTTTATAAGCTCATTCAAAAGAGTAATCTGAAATTTAATTGATGAGCAGTATAAATAAATTGCAGATAAATTTTCTTTGATTATACTAGTTTTTCAGTATTGTTTTATAAAATTTTAAACGATAAAATTATTTATGTGAACTTGATGAGGATTTTTATATGAAAAAAATACTAACTGTTATTGTATGTTTATTATTGTTTTCTGGTGTTGCTATGGCGGAAAATATAAAAGACAAATTAAAACAGGGCGTTTATAAATATAAAAACGGTAATTATATTGGTTGCCTCCAGGCTATGAGTACTATTGTAGCGCAAGATCCTGCAAATACATTGGCTCATTATTATTTAGCAATTTCTTATGTTCAAGTTGGACAAAAAGAAAAAGCTATAGAAGCATATAATAAGGTAATTACATTAAATCCAAGTTCTCAATTAGCAACTTATGCATTGGCGGGTATTAAGTATTTACAAAGCCTTCCGGCTAGTACAGGTTCTTTAGCTGATGAAAAAACAGAGTTTATTGCAAATTCTTATGCTGAAGAATCGGGGCAGAGCTATGATCAAAATGATCAAGCAACTGAGAATAATGTCATACAAAAAAATTCTACAAACGTAAGTGAATACCAACAAAATAAAGAAAATAATAATTACTACTCTGCAAATACAGAGCCTATCAAGCACGAGCAAGAAAATAAAAACGAAACCAAAGTTACTGATAAAGAATTAGCTGACGCTTTAAGAGTTATTATAAAAGCATCCAGAGGGTATAATGCTAATAGTAATATAAATCCTGAAATGCTACAAATGAGCATGATGATGAATGCAATGGGTGGCAACAATAGTGGTGGCATGTTTGGCGGCAATTCAATGATGGGTATGGGCGGTAGTAATAATTCTTTTAATAATATACTACCTATGATGATGATGTATCAAAATGGCAACGGGAAAAAAATGGATCCTGAAATGATGAAAAGCATAATAACTACATCAATGATGCCTGATATGTATTCTATGTTTGGTAGCAATGACAAAAAATAATAGATAATTTATTTCCAGTTGGCAAAATCAGGATGTTCTTCTGTTATACAGTGAGTGCCTCCTGATTCATACTTTAAAAGACTACTTATAAAGTTAATATTTTCCTTTGACTTATCAGGAATCAATGGTGAGTTAGGCAATCCACCCACAAAATAGAACTGTTTAATCTCTGGCACTTGTTTTTGAATTTCATCTTGATAAAGCTTATTCAGGTTTATTAATTTACTTTCATCAGAGCTGCTTTTATTAGTTATATAAACCAAATCACCGTTTGGCCTTTGGTGAATTATTGCATTCATAAAGTTTGTACTTGCATCGCCAAATGTACCAGGCACTTTAATCAATTTAAACCCTTGATCCTCAAGTTCTTTTATTACTTCTGCTTTTGGATTATATTTTTCACCTTTTTCTTTTTCATGCTGTAAAGTTTGGTCTAAAAGCGCTTTGATATCTTGCTTTTCTTTTTGGGTTTTAGCAGATTGCATTGCTTTTTCCAGTATATTTTTAGAGCAATTTGGATCATTTACAAGTAAATAAGGATATTTTAATGGTCTAATTTCCATATCTATATGAAAATCAGGCTGCTTAACAAAATGAACATCCTGTCTAGCAATGTTCAAATCCTCTGAAATATAATTTTTTGCTTTTTCAATGTATTTCTGTTTATTCTTATTCAAATTATTCAACGCTTCTTTTGCCTTAAGACAGACATTGCCGTTTCTTATAAATTTTTCACCTTTTAATTCTTTTAAATTAGAAGGAAGCAAACCATAATAAGGATTTCTATCTTTTAAATTAACTCTGATATCACCCGTACTTGCTTCTAACAAATAAGGAATATCTAAGCCTTGTTCTTCATACGCGATTTTAAGAGTTGTATCATCCAGAGCATCACTTCCTATTAATGCATAAAATTCGCCGTTGTCTTTTTTTCCAATAAAGGCATTACCTCCATCTATACGGGATTTCATTTTATGGAACTTGACACCCATATTCTTTGCGAGCATTTCAGTTGTATTAGCTTCTGATTGCCTTACTATTGCATTTTCTGCAATTTCTTCCACCCCGTTTTTGCTGAGCACAAACTTGTTATCCTGACACCACGGACTCATTTTTTTCTTCATTATACTCGTAATTTTTGTAACTGCTTCACTGGCATTTTGGGTAACTTTGTTTCCTAAATGAAAAATAACTTCAAAACCTTCTTTTCTGCCAATATTTTGCAAGTCTTTACCCATTGTTGTAACCTGAGGCGATACATCAATATCACTGTTTGTTGACACAATAGAGTCTGGATGCAAATATAGCCTTTTTAAAGGACATGCCGCATATCCCTGGAAATTTATGTTTTGTCTCTTTTGCAATGAGTGACTTTTATATGGATTGTTCAAGTTATTATTAATCATGCTCAGATATCGCCTTCTATAATACTCTTAAAAATCATATTAATATATTCATACAAATAAATACAAGCTTTATAATTTTAAGTTAAACTTTTTTATAAGTCATTTACATAAAGACAAAACATAAAACAAATTGTGCGAAATCGACATATTATTAAAAAACTTTAAAAATTTTTGGTATCTGCTATTAAAAATTCTGCTGATTGCATACTTAAGTTATAATAGGCTTTGAACAAGTATGTTTATAGCTTTATCAAATTCTTCTCTGTGCATATAAATAAGCATTTTATCAGCTGTTATAAATTTTTCTGAAGAGCATTCAGATTTTTCATTATCGTCCAAGTCAATGTTATCTTCAATAATATCCATCAAATGTTTTGGGAATAAGGTATATACCATTTTCTTCCAACAGGTCAAATAATCTGTCAGGAATGTTTCCGTTGCTGATTTCAGTTGATATATCTGGATTTGATTTTATAATCTCGATAATTTTATTAATTTGATCTTGATTTAGCTTTTTGAACTTTATTTCAGTCTGGCAGTTTCCATAATTACCCTCTATAATCATAGTTTTACCTGCTTACTTTATACTTAATGCTTTTAACAAAGCTGAATCTTTAGCAACAGAATCAATTTCGCTTCTGAATGCCGGATACCTTTTATATTTTTGATTTCTAAATTCAGTAATAAGCGAAGTCGCTTTTTGTTTATCATTTTTAATCAAATAATATTCAGCAAGTGCTCCTAAAACTTCAGCAGCTCTCTTGTATGCCCTTCTGTGCTTATTTGAAACAATTTCATCAATTCTTGATTTTCCAAGAGTTTCAAGCGTTAAAAACAATTCCTTCTCTTTTGAATCACCAAGTTTAACGTTTTTTAAGCCTCCATATATTTCCTGACATATAAAATTTTGCTCATCATATGTTTCAACATATTTGGAGTAAGAAAACTCTGATTCAATATAATTTTTTAATAAATTGCTTTGTGTATTTGTTTTTATATCAGCATTGCTTAAAGCTATTAAAATACCTGAAAAAGAAAGCCCCAGATCCTTTCTGGAGGACCAGCCAAGCTTAGGGCCTTTTTTAACTATTTCCAAAGCACTGTCAATTTGACCAAGCATCAACATTGCTTCTATTTTTATTGAAACCAATCTACTTTTTTTATTAAGAAATTTTATAACTTTTTCTAATTCTTCTTTTTTAAGTCCTTGCTTTTTAGCCTCTTCCAAAAGCAACTGCAAAGTTTTATTATTGGATTCGGAAAAGAAAACTTCCCTTTTTGCTTTTAATAATAATTGCTGGTCTTCAAGCTTCTCTGCTGCAAAAATAAGAATTTCAGCAGCTCCAAGCCTTAATTTATCAGAAATATTATTAATTGCTTCCTGTGCAGTATTAGAAACTTTATCCCATTCTTGATTTTTGACTAATTTATCAAGCAAGTACAGATAACCAGCCGAAATTTTATATTGTTTTACTTCTGTTTCGACTTCGCTCAATCCGTCAGTTTTATCGATTATTTCTAAAAACAATACAAAAGCTCTGTTGTTAGTTTTTCCTCTTAAAGCAGGCTTTAATTCATTTAAAAAATCTGTCCAATTTTCCGGCTCAGCGGCTTTGGCATCATAAACATCCTGAAGTAACGGATAAACTTCCTCTTCCGGATTAAAATCCCGGTCAAATTGAGGTAAATGAATTTTTAATGCTTTTATCATATTCTCAATTTTGTTTTCTGGCAAAGATGTTTCATAAACACAGCGGCAATAGTTTGCCAATGTCTCTTTCCAGTTAATATCAACCTCTCTGAGGTCTAAATCAAGCCATTCTTCCTCTTTACCGCTCATATAAAAAAAACTAATCAAAGCTTCATATATATCCATGGCATTATCAAGCTTATTTGCCAAAAAGAGTTTGTCTGCATCATAAAATAAGTGCTCCAGTTCGTTTTTTTGCTCCTCAGATATTGGATCCGCCTCTTCATCATCATAATAATAGTCTTCATAATCCAAATCTTCATAAAATGAGCCATCATCAATAGACTTTTGGCGCTCGATTATATCTTCCCTTAACTCATTGATTCTATTTAAAATCATTCTTTGGTTATCTGTAGGGATTTCTGATTCGTCGACAGAATGTTTTTTTAACTTTTGCAAAAATTTATTTCGTTCTTTTGAGGAAATGCCTTTTGCCATTTCAATGATAAAATCACTAAGTTTACCTCGGGACAGTTCATCACAAATATTTTTAACTTCATCAAGATATGTTTTTAATGCTATATTATTTGTCATAAATTCCCCCTATTTATATTTTTTCTATTTTAATACCTTTATAATACCCCATAAAATAATTGTAATAAATATTAAGCCTTTATTTCACAGCCTGGAAGTTTATAACCCTTTAATCTTCTGTCATACATTCGTTTAAGCATTGGAACTTGATTGTCGATATAGTCATAAATTATTACTTTTTTCTTTGCATGATGAACTCTATGCAATCTTCCTGCATATTGTGATAAAGTTCATTGCAAAATTGATTAGATGGATAGTTAA
This sequence comes from Candidatus Gastranaerophilales bacterium, assembly GCA_028280605.1. Taxonomy (GTDB): domain Bacteria; phylum Cyanobacteriota; class Vampirovibrionia; order Gastranaerophilales; family JANQFW01; genus JANQFW01. Next base: position 5,931 of record JANQLL010000073.1, on the reverse strand, counting down.
ACGGACATTCGGCTGGTTCAATAACTATAGGGGATTAAGTAAATACTATGAATGTTCGACAGAAAGCAGTAAAGGCATCGTTTATCTGGCAGCGTTACACTTAATGCTTAAACGATTAGCTAAATAGTATACTTTTCAGACAACCTCTTAGATTTATTTATTGCAATTTTAACAACTTACGGCTGTAGTATTAGAGAAAAGGATATATTCTTGCTTATAAAAACAAAAATCATAAAAAAATCATGAAATTAAGCACGGAGAAAAGATAGATTATAAAAACAAATTCTTTGACATTTATACAACATTAATTATAAATCTTATTGTAAAAATTATAAAAATTAGTAAAGTTCATGCTAGAATTAATTTAGTTTAAAGTGAAATAGATTATGAAAAAATGAATCCTGAAGAAAAAGCACGGCAAAATATAGATAAACTATTAATAGATACGGGCTGGGTTATTCAAGATATGAACAGGCTTAATCTTGGTGCATTCTTTAGGGGTAGTTATTAGAGAATTTCCTTTATCTACGGGTTCAGCTGATTACATGTTTTTTGTCGACAGAAAAGCCGTGGGGGTAATAGAAGCAAAAGCGGAAGGAACGACTTTAAGTGGTGTAGTTTCTCAATCTGGTAAATATCTTGATGGCTTTCCTGAAAATATAAAAACTTATTCTAACCCGTTGCCGTTTGCTTATGAAAGTACAGGAGTAGAAACTTTTTTTAGAGATATAATAGACAAAGAGCCTAAATCAAAAAGATTATTTGCTTTACCTTCATTAAAAGAACAACAAAAAATAGTCGAAGACATAGAAAAACATTTGTCCGTAGCTGATAAGGTTGAAATAATAATTGATGAGCAATTAATCAAAGCTCAAAGGCTAAAACTAAAAGCGTTAAAAAGAAAAGGGTTAAGAAAAGTGTTTAATACCTATTATGTAACTAAATCAGCTGATATAAATATGTGGATTGAAATTTTTACAATACTTGCTCCAATTATAGTTGGTGTATTAATAGCTTTATTAACCCCACTTTTAGATATAACAAAATATAGAAAAACACGTGCCATTGATAGAGAAATAGAAAAATTATCAGACTTCAAAGAGAAAATGTCAGCTTTGTATTATGAGATGATGAAATATAATTATCTTACAATACCTTGTCTTAGGGAGTATGAGAAAATAGAACATTTAGGATTAACAGAAAAAGAAACTGAATTGCGTAAAATAATAAATACATATTTAGATAAAATTATACAAAAAAGATTAGATTATGTATATTCTTGGGATACAACACTAGTGTATTTTAAAGATGATAAAACTAACGAAAAATTAGAAGAATTAAATAGTCAAATGTTAAATTTTGCTAATAGTTTATCTAATCACTTAAAACGTGAAATGGAACTTTTTTTGTGTAACGAAAATTTAAAAAAAGATCCTATAAGCCAAAAACTTCGTATAGAAAAAGAAAATCTAGAAAATCAAAAACAAAAAAAAGAAGATAAGCATAGGGACAAAATCGAAAATTTAAAAAAAATATTTGAAGAAACATTGCCATTAATTGAAAAAAGAATTTTAGAAGGTAAGTAAAAATGTCAAAACATAAAAACTGGTTAAATATAGCGGAAGAAGACATGCAAGCCGCTGAATGGTGCTTTAAAGGCGAAAAGTATTTATGGACTGTTTTTATGTGTCAACAATCACTTGAAAAAGCCATAAAAGCAATTTATATTTATAAAAATGACAAAAATCCGCCAAGAAAACATGACTTGCTGTCTTTGTCTAAAAGTGCCGAAATACTTGATATATTAACAGAAGAAAATATAGATTTATTTACACATCTGAATTTATACTACATTGAAACCCGCTACCCTGAAAAAAGAGAAGAATTAAAAGCTAAATGCAATAAGCAAAACACCCTTAATATACTTAATCAATCTAAGGAGATGCTTGAATGCCTAAAAAACATGTTGAAAAAATAGCCCAAGATTTTATAAATACAGTAAAAAGTAATAATATTAAAGTGGAAGCTGCTTTTTTATTCGGCTCTTATGCCTCAAACACGGCTCAAGAAGATAGCGATATTGATATTGCAATTGTATCTCCTAATTTTGGTAAAGATTTTTTTGAAGAATCAGCTTTACTTAAAAAACTTAGCTTAAAAATAGATTTTGATATTTCACCAAGGGCTTATTCACATGAAGAATATCAACAAGCCACGGAAGACGGCTTTTTATATCAGGAAATTATAAAAAAAGGAAGAATGATAAAGGTTTAATTATGTCTAATGATACTAATACACTGGTTCAAAAACTATGGGGATTCTGCAACGTCCTGAGAGATGACGGCGTAAGCTACAGCGACTATGTAGAACAACTAACATATATACTATTTTTAAAAATGGCTGATGAGCAATCAAAACCGCCGTTTAATAAAAAATCTTTAATACCTGATAAATATAACTGGTCAACCCTGATAAACAAAGACGGCGACGAGCTGGAAGTTCATTATAGACATATACTTGAAAATCTTGCAAAATACGATAATATTTTAGGCGTTATACTGGTTCTAACAGGACTTACGCAGCATAAGAAAAAAAGCTGTTAATATTAACTTTTCCAGAGCGATAAAGCTTTAAAAATTCTCTATGAGCTAATTCTGTACCGTAGCCGGGAAACAAATTTTTCAAGTAAAAAAAATTATCCATACAGGCTTGTATGTGTTTTTTTTGAGCATTTAAACTTCTTGCAGAGCATTTTTCTAAGTGTAGTTGAGACTTTAAAGCTCTGAATATGTATTCACTAATCCAAATACTGAAACTAGATATTTTGATTTAAAGAGACCTTTTCCCTCTTTATGTAAAAAAGCGGGTATTGAAGATTTAAGATTTCATGATTTAAGGCATACCGCCGCAACTAGAATGGTTTCTGCGGGCATAGATTTAATAGTTGTACAGGATATTTTAGGGCATGCTGATATTCATACAACTATGAGATATTCTCACCCTGTTCCTGAGCGTAAATTATCAGCTGTTGAAGCGTTGGCTGACTTTGGTAAAACTAATAACGCTCAAATAGTTCATATAAAAGCTAAATTTTTATAATAATTTATATTTTAAAAAAATAAAATTTATAAAAAAACTTATTTTTTTATCCATATTTTGCATATAATGTAAAAAGCAAGAGTTGATTATATGCAAATATAAAGTCAATAGAAAAAGATAGTTAATCTAACTAAAATTCTGAAAATGATTACAAGTATAAATATGGTCTAAATATAAAAATGAAAAATTGCTTATCTGAAAAATTAAGAAAAGATGAAAATTTATATTTTGATGTCTTTGATGTTTCAGAAAACCAAGATATAACTAATAATATTAAATCTCTTATACCTAAACTCGTTCTTAAACCTTCAGCCGGTGGTGGCTCTATGGTTGATATAGAAGATGTAGAAAACTATATTGCGTTTCAAAAAGAGTGGTTTAGGAAGAATATCAAAGCTCCAAAAGACTCCTTAAAGAGTATGACTGCAAATGGCGACTCAATGGAACCCACCATCAGAAACGGCGATATGCTCTTAGTTGATGTGTCTCAAAACCAAGCTAAAACTGATAATATCTATATTATTAGAATTGATGATTGCCTTGTGGTTAAAAGAGTTCAGTGCATCCTCGACAATAAACTGCAAATAGTCAGCGATAACAAGAATTATGACTCATACCAAATCGACCTAACAGATGGAGCTCAGGATATTAAAATCATTGGCAAAGTTGTTTGGTACGGCAGAAGTATTGGTGTGGAGTAAATTTTTGCGATTAAGTAATCTCGTGAAATCCTATTGTGTTTATTTAGGCAAAGAAGGGATAAGGTAAATGGGCAGAACGCCAATAAGGGAAGATATTAAGAGAAGATTATATGCCGAATCCATGGGTAGATGCATGAATCCTAACTGTGGAGTGAGCTTGTTTAAAGCTGAGGGTGATATAATTGAACGAGCTCACATAAGACCATATTGTAATACACTAGATAATTCTTTTGAGAATTTAATAATTTTGTGCCCCAATTGCCATACAAACTTTGATAAAAACAATGCATTTAATGTTGAGGAGGTCAAGCAGTGGAAGCAAATCAGAGCGAATGAACTAGATTCATTCTTTGACACAAAATACGCCTCTTTTGATGAGTTAAAAGATAAAGTTCGCCCATTATTAATGGAGAACAAAACTATTTATGAGAACTATTATTTAAATAACAATAAGGATTTATGGAACAAGTTTGAACCTAAAATCCTAGTTAATAATAAAATATTAAAAAAAATATTATCAGATAATTTGAACTTAATACAACATTATCGAGATAAGCAGTATTCAAATTCAGCTTTAATTTCTTCGTTTTTACTTCACATTGATGAATTTGAGAATAGTAGATCAGACAAGGAAAAGAATCGACACGTTTTATTCCCTGAGAAAATAAATTCTTTATTTGACATTTCTCCAATTGATGATTCTTTTATTCCTTCTGTCGAATCTTTAGAATTATTTATATCCCAATTAAATAGAGAAGGCAAGTTTATAGGTATATCTCTAGGCTGTGATAATCCTTATATCTCCATACTTGATTCAGGTGTAAGCTCGCGGATTTACTTAAAGGATACACCACGATTAAGACAGTATTATAGTGATTATAATTGTTTTCGTTCAACGTCTGTTCACTTGGGCAACCTTAATTTTGCTTTAAAATGTATTAATTCACGAAACGTAAGTTTTGTTTTTTCGAATTACAACAACTTACGAGAAATCTACGTGCAAAAGAATAAAATAGTATTTATGTATGAGTACTGCTTAAGTAGAGTTTCGCTAGAACAACTAAGCCCCATGCATAATAGCATTATAGTAAATCTTCATAATTGGAATGGCTCGTCTTGTATATCAAGAGAGGCATATGATTTTTCAAGAGAGATAAATGTGACACTATTTGATATGACGGGGTTTTGTAAATATATTAATGGAATACAATGATAAAAATAATGTATTAAAATTAATTATGTGCAACCTTAATTTATTTGACTCATTTTGTAGTGTTTATCTATTTGGTTCAATTTTACAGTCAAGCAAAAAATCTCACGATATTGACATATTATTAATATATTCAGTTTATTCAGAACAAGTAATTAAAAATGCAAATAAAATACTTTCAATCTTAAATAAAGAAAGTGAATTGCCCATAGATTTAACAGTGCTTAGTGTATCTGAGGAAAAAGAAATGAAATTTATTAAAAAGCAAAATCTAAATTACTTGAAAATTAAATGATAAAAAGAACACAGTTCGACACACTTAACATTTAAAACAAAACTATCACCCAAAATCAAAAAACTTCCGACCTTGTTTTTGAATTTCGGAAAAACCTATATCTTCGATTACTTTTTTTCAATACTATCTGACACTTTTTATTATTATATGTGAGTCTTTATACTACTCAAATTTAATACTCTTTGATAAATTTTGATGCAATCATTTTGAATTCTCAAAACGTACAAGTGGCCAAAATGTGGACAAGAGATAAAAACAAAAAAAGCTTCGATTTCTCGAAACTCTTTTGCTACTTGGTTGCGGGGGCCAGATTTGAACTGACGACCTTTGGGTTATGAGCCCAACGAGCTACCGGACTGCTCCACCCCGCGATATTTAATTTTGTCAACCACAATTACCATACTATTCTAAAAAAAACTTTTTTGCAACCTTTAATTAAAAATAAAATCTAAAAAACAGACTTTAAGTATACCTAAATCTTTTTATTTATCTTGCTTTCAAAACTTTTTTTATTTTTAAAATAAATATATACTCCATCAAAAATACTTTTCAGATTATTAAATAGGGTTAAAGTTAATAAAATAAACTATTTTCTGAAAAGAGTAATCTGAAATTTAATTGATGAG
>JANQLL010000037.1 GCA_028280605.1 Candidatus Gastranaerophilales bacterium | reverse complement strand
AAGCAGCAAAAACTGAAGACACATGCCAAAAGGACAACGATAAATACGCATCAATCCTGTATTACAGGCTGCGCAACAAAATCGTCCTACTGCGCAGCTTTGCCAAAAACTGTGACCTCATGGGCTATAAAGAGCGTTTTCTTGAGGCAATAAAAACCACAGAAATGCAATTTGACACAGTCGGCAAAGAGTATATGCACATAATGCGTACAGGCAATTGGAGTAAATTCCTGATTCAACAGATGGAATTTATTAATATGGGCCTTCAATCTTTTGCAATGAACATAATAGAAAGCGTTGAAAAAAGAAGAGCCGCAAAAAAATGGCATGCAAGAAAGCCCAAGCCCGACCGCGAAAGCTTTAAGACAAACTCAGAAGGCTTAATAAATCTGGCAAAGAAAACTTATTCACTGGTAAGCACTAAAATACCCGATGAAATAAGGGCTAAATTCTCTACGCAGCAGATTCTTGCAGTTAATAGCCTGAACGCTTTAAACCAAAAAATACTCGAAGAAATAGATATAATAAGAGATAAATTCGATGACTGCCATAGATTTTCCGGATTATTACCGTTAATGATGGAGAAAATGGCTCGCTTGAATCTGGAACTGCCTACAGAGTTTGTAGTACTAAGGCCATGGTCAATCAATGACTATGAATTATCCGAAGGAAACCCCGAAGACCTGAACTTATTCAAAAAACTGGCAAATATCAGCAAAAAAATATTGAGCGAACTCAAGCAAATTAACTTTAATCAAGATTTGTTTATGGATAAAGTACCTGATCAAGTGAGCTACAGCAATGTAAAAGAAATTCTACACCTGCCAATACCAAAAGATTGCTCAAATGCAGAGTCTAATGATATATCCTATCCTAAGTACCGGGAGGGCTTCACCGATCACTCCCTGATTAGAATAATAGACGCACACAAGGAACTGCTATATAAAGTACGCTGTGTGCGCCGGTCCCAGTTTAGACTGGACAAAGTCAAGCATAACATCTGTTATAAGGATGATTATCTTGCTTTGGCACGAGACAAGTATTATGATCCTTATCAAGAAGATGAAATCAAGTATTTTAGCTACGAAACATGGGAGGACGAACCTGTAACACATGAGCAGGAAGAACAAAGATATAATGAACACTTTGAGTATTATAGAGACTATAAAAATCGTGATTATGAGCAAAGGGTAATCAATGCTCAACGGCGCAAAGCACGTAAATTAATGGCTGTAGAGCGCAACAAATTTGTAGCAGAATGCTGTGAGGAGGCAAGGAAAGAAGCACGCCGGCGCAAGCCGGAAGAAAGTGCAAAAAAGAAGCTAAAAAAAGTTATACAGGGGAAGTATAAATTAGTAAAAACCAGCTCTAAACTGGAGGCTTTAAAGACTTGCAAAGAAGTATCCGCAGTTGCGAAGGTGGCTGATACTGCTTTAGCAGTCAATACTGATATTTTAAAAGATGATAAAAAAGAAAATATTATAAAAGAAGATACTTTTAACGATGAAAATAATGAGATAAATGATAATATAATAGATATAAATAACAGTAAAAAAGAAGGATTAAACAAGAAAAAGCCTCATTATTAGCGGGCTTTGATGTGAAAATTAAGACAGTTTATTACAGCGATAACTTTTTGCAATGCAAAGGGGGGTTAATCGTTGTCTTTTTTTTATATTGTACTTTATTTTTCGGTGTTTGAAAAACTACGATCGATAAAAGGCGGTAGTAAAATAGTTTAACTCCTAATATGTTTTTTTTATACTAAGCTAAGGATCGGGCAGTCTAATTTAGGGGTAATAGCATGCAGAATAAATTTGAATCACTTGATAAAAATGACGATAATTCAGATATAAAAGGACTTTATAAAAAAATATTTCCGTATTTAAAACCATATTTAACCAGAGCAATATTAGGATGCCTATGTGCCATTCCTATAGGTGCATTCGAAGCAACAGTAGCCATGGCTCTAAAGCCATATATGGATAGCGTACTTGTAGAGAAAAATTTACAAATATCTTCTTATATACCCTATTTAATAGTAGGATTTACAGTAATACAAGGCTTTTTTATATATATGTCAGGCTATTTAATAGCCTGGGCCGGTACCAAAACAAAAATTAAACTAATGCAAAGCTTATATAACAAACTTCTTAATATGGAATCAGCATTTTTTGACAGCAAATCATCAGGCCTTATCATATCAAGATTCTCAACAGACGCAGGCATAGCAACAGACAGACTGCTCAGGCAAATAAGGTTACTAATCACCAAGTTCTGCTCAGCATTCTTTTTAGTCTGTGTATTATTTTATAACTCTTGGCAATTGTGCATATTAGCAGTAGGAGTACTCTGTTTTGCAATTATTCCAATGTCTAAAGTAAGAAAAAAAATAAGCTTAATATCACGCAAAACCGTAGACGTAAACGGCAGGCTAAATACTTATTACAACGAGGCTTTTGGGGGAAATAAAATCATTAAAAGCTATAACCTGTTTAATAACAGGCAAAACAATTTTGCCAAAATCTTAAATGAAACCTTTACCCTGGGAATAAAACAAGTGCAAGTATCATCATTACTGACACCTTTTATGTATATTATTGCTTCTTTGGGTATAGCATCAGTTATAGCGATTGGTGGACACTTAATTCTCTCCAAACAGATTTCAAGCGGTAACTTTGTTTCATTTATCGCGGCCCTTGTACTTCTTTATACACCGATAAAAAGCTTTGGCAATAATTATATTGATTTTAAAGGCTCATTACTTGCAATGGAGCGTGTTTTTAAAATCTTAGATTATGTCCCATCTATAAAAGATAAAGAAAACCCTGCTGAATTCGGTAAATTTCAAAATAATATTAAATTTGAAAACGTCTGGTTTGAATATGAAGAAAACCTACCAGTCCTTAAGAACATTAACCTGGATGTTCAACAAGGTGAAACAATAGCCTTTGTCGGTAACTCAGGTGGCGGTAAATCTACGGTGGTTAATCTTTTACCAAGATTTTATGATATAAAAGAAGGCATAATCACCATAGACAATATAGATATCAGAGATATCAGCCTGGAAGACCTAAGAAACAATATATCTGTAGTCTTTCAGGATAACTTCCTTTTTGAAGGCACAATAAAAGATAATATTCAGATAGGCAGACCCGACACATCAGAAGAAGAATTAAACAATGCAATAGAAAACGCATTTTTAAAAGAATTTATAGGCAGCTTAGACAACGGTATAGACACTTGGATAGGAGAACGAGGTGTTTTATTATCCGGCGGGCAAAAACAACGTATTGCAATCGCCAGAGCGTTCTTAAAAAATGCCCCTATTGTCGTATTGGATGAAGCAACCAGTGCATTAGATAATAAGTCAGAACTTGTTGTACAAAAGGCAATTGATGCCCTAATGCAAAACAGGACAGTGTTTGTAATAGCTCACAGACTCTCTACTATCAAAAATGCTGATAGAATTGCAGTTATAAACAGTGGAGAAATAGTAGAAGTAGGCTCTCACCATGACTTAATGCAAATTACCGAAGGTTTTTATCAAACACTCTATAATGCCCAATTCAAAACACGCGAACAAGCCGAGGTATAAATAAATTCATAAACTAAATATAAACCCCCCGATATAAACCCGGATATAATTAAAGATAACCAGGATTTGTGGAGCTTAACCTCTAAAGATAAATCTACCAATTAACCCAAAATTAAATCAGCTGGTCGATTTTATTTTATAGGCAAAACGTTAAAATAATAATACAGAAAGGGTTAGTTCTAAGAGGCTATAGAGAACTAAGAAAAATAAAACAGAGTATTTAAAAACTTTTTTATTGGGGAATTGAGTATACTAGCTCTAAAATTGTTTTTCAGATTATTAAATCGTATTAAAGCTAATAAAATAAATTATATTCAAAAAAAATAGTCTGAAATTTAAATGAGGAGCAATTAAAATACCAGATCAGTCGGGCTATGAAAGGGTATAAATTGGCATGGGAATTAATGTAAGTGATTCTATGGCAGGTAAATTTATGAACTATAATAATAATTGTATTTTGCCAAAAACCGAAAAGATTAAATCATATGATCATTGCATAAAAGGCGATGCTTTGATGATAAAAAAAAGATTTTTTGATGCTATAGACGAATATCTGTCGGCACTAACTTATGATGAACTGAATTTTGATGCGTATAAAGGCTTAGGATTTGCTTATAAGCAAGTTGGTTATACAAAATGCGCAATAGAGTCGTTTAAAAAAGCAAAAAAGATAAACTATTTTGATAAACATATTTATTATGAGCTGGGTACTTGCTATTCAATGGAAAACTGTTTTTGCAAAGCTCAAAATCACTTTATAAAAGCAATTAAGTTAGACCCTAATTTTATAGACGCAGTATTTAACCTTGGGATCTCTTATGAATTAAATAATGAAATAGCAAAAGCTGAACTGGTTTATAAAGAAATTATAGCTTATGATCCTTCATATACTGCTGCTTATAATAATCTTGCCGGTTTGTATATGAAAAGAGAATTATTTACACAATCAATAAAAATGTTTAAAGCCCTGTTAAAAATTAACCCGGAATTCACAAGGGCTCACCTTGGTATAGCAATCGCCTTTGAAAAAACAGGGCGTTCAAGCAGAGCATTAAGATATTATAGAAAGTATATGGAGTTAAAGCCACAATCTACAAATATTCCTTATATTTTAGATAGACTTGATTATTTAAAGTTTTGTAGAAGAAGTAAGAGTATAAACTTGAATTTGGAAATTGTTTCTGGCAATATGTAGGAAATTTGCTTAATGTATTAAGTAGAAGTTTAGGAAACTAATTAAAGTACTACTATCGTATAATTGTTTAATAAAAATTAAATAATTATGAAAAGCCTTTTAATTAAGGCTTTTTTGCTTTTAAAAAGATAAACAAATAAAAATAGCTATGTCATAGGGATGCATAGCTAGATTAGGGATATGTGTATCGTCGTCTTCTAAGGAGTATGATTATATTTTAGCAATACAACTTTAGTATAACATCGTTCACATTAATGATTTAAAGCTTTGTTTCACCTAACTATACTAGTTTTTATTCAATCTTATACCAATTTCCATTCAACAAAGTATTAATAACAAAAATTACTTAAGTAAATTAAATTGATTCATCAATACTTTGTTGATGACAGAAAGCTTTTTG
>JANQLL010000013.1 GCA_028280605.1 Candidatus Gastranaerophilales bacterium | reverse complement strand
TCCTAATCTTAATTTGATTGAACGATTATGGAAGTTATTAAGGAAAAAGTTTATCAACCTTACTTACTATGAAAATTTTGATTCTTTCAAGGATACGATACAAGGATGAGTTGCGACGATTTATCGGAATTAAGCTTCACCTGCTAAATTATCAAAAAATCTGAATTTTATTCTGTGACTGGTATAGAGTATAATATTTTCTTAAATAAGATATTTCTATTATTTTATTAATTTTACAAACTTCCTCTTGCCAACTTGTAAAATCATAGAATCCTTACTGCCAAAGTCAATAGTATAGTTGATGTCACTAACTTTTTCATTATCAAGTTTTACACCACCACCTTGGATAAGTCTTTTAGCATCACCTCTACTTTTAGCAAGATCATTTTCAGCTATCAAAGCAGTTAACATTAATCCTTCAGTTGCATTAACTTCAGGCACATCATCAGGAACACCTTTTTTCTGGAAAATATTAATAAATTCTTGTTCAGCATTTTCTCCTGCTTCTTCATTATGATACTCAGAAACAATCATCTTGGCCAGTTTCATTTTATAATCTCTTGGGTTTATTTGCCCACATTCAATATCAGCTTTGCATTTTTGTAATTCTTCATCGCTAATATCTGTTAATAGTTCAAAGTATTTTACGATCAAGCTGTCAGGTATAGACATAAGCTTGCCATACATATTTTTAGGTTCTTCTGTAAGGCTAATGCAATTTTCAGGATATGATTTTGACATTTTAACCACACCGTCAGTACCCTCTAAAAGAGGTAATAACATAACCATCTGCGGATCTTTATTACCGTAAGCGCTTTGAATATCTCTACCTAAAAGAACATTAAATCTTTGGTCCGTACCTCCAAGCTCAATATCAGCATCAATTTCAACAGAATCATAAGCCTGCATTAAAGGATAGAAAAATTCATGAATAGAAATAGGTTTGCCTTCATTGTATCTATTAGAAAAATCTTCTCTAACCATCATTTGAGCAACTGTCACGTTAGAGGAAAGCTTTAACAAGTCTGCAAGTTGCATAGAACTCAACCAATCAGCGTTGTTAACAATTTCAGCTTTATTGATATCAACAACTTTGCCCATTTGTTTAAGATATGTTTTTGCGTTTTCATCAACATCTTCTCTACTAAGGCTGGGTCTTGTCTCAGATTTACCTGAAGGATCACCTATCATTGCAGTAGCACCACCTATTAGCAGTATCACATGATGACCTGCTTTTTGGAACTGCCTTAGTTTTTTCATTACCACGCTATGACCAAGGTGTAAATCAGCTCTGGTAGGATCCAAACCTAATTTTACTCTTAAGGATTTACCTGATTCAGCAGCTTTTTGCAACTTTTGAGCAAGCTCTTTTATTCCACCTGGCAGTACTTCAGAACCTCTTCCAAGAAATTGAGCTTCTTTTATATATTTTTCATCAATTTTTTGTTCGTTTTCTTTTAATTCTTCCATTTTTTTATCTTTCTTTATTATTTGTTAATAATTTCCAAAATTCTTTCAACATCTTTATCTCCTCTGCCGGAAAGGCAAAGAACAATAGTTTGACCCTTATCTGTATCAGGTACTAACTCTTCCAAATATGCAAGCGCATGTGATGATTCAATTGCCGGAACAATACCTTCTAATCTAGAAAGCAGCTTAAAAGCTTCAACAGCTTGATTGTCATCTATAGAACAATATTGTACTCGTTTAGTTTCTTTTAAGTAACAATGTTCCGGACCAACTCCAGGATAATCCAGCCCTGCAGAAATACTGTACGCCTCTTGTACTTGACCGTCACCATCTTGTAAAACATAATTCAACGAGCCGTGCAAAATGCCTGGCTTACCGCAATTTAAGCTAGCAGCGTGTTCTTGTGTATTTATACCTTTTCCAGCAGCCTCTATACCTATTAATTTAACATTATCTTCAGGTATAAAACTGTAAAACATTCCAATAGCATTACTTCCACCACCAACACATGCCAAAATATACTCAGGCAATTTATTTTCTTTTTCGATAATTTGATATTTTGCTTCACAGCCTATCACTGACTGAAAAGACCTAACCATAACAGGATATGGATGAGGACCGGCAGCAGTGCCTAAAAGATAATAAGTATTATCAACATTGGTAACCCAGTCTCTTATTGCTTCGCTGGTTGCATCTTTTAGGGTTTTACTTCCGCTCGATACCGGATTTACTTTTGCGCCTAATAATTTCATTCTGTCAACATTTACAGATTGTCTTTTGATATCTTCTTTACCCATATATATCTCGCAGTTTAGATTAAATAAAGCGCATCCTGTAGCTGTTGCCACTCCATGTTGACCGGCACCTGTTTCTGCGATAATACGATTTTTGCCCATTTTTTTTGCAAGCAATATTTGCCCGAGCACATTGTTTATTTTATGCGCACCTGTATGATTTAAATCTTCCCTTTTAAGGTAAATCTTAGCTTTGCCGTAGTATTCAGATAACCTTTTAGCATAATACAGAGGCGTTGGTCGTCCTGAATAATCCTTCATTAAGTTATATAAATTAATTAAAAATTTTTCGTCTTGCCATGCTTTATTAAAAGCGTTTTCCAATTGCTCAATTGCTGCCATTAATGTCTCAGGCACATACTTGCCACCAAATGTATCAAACCTTCCACTGGCATTAGGGAGGTTATATATCGCTCTTGTATCAAAGTAATGTTCCATGGCGTGTTTCCTTAATTTTTATTTTTAAATTTTATATTACCTATTTACATTGTAATAAAAAAAAAGAAGATAATAAAAAATAAGCAAAAAAAGATGATTATTATTATCACCCAAAAAATCTATATTATTTTCTGTTTTTATAGGTTATGTGTATACTATACCAGTCACAGAATAAAATTCAGATTTTTTGATAATTTAGCAGGTGAAGCTTAGTTCCGATAAATCGTCGCAACTCATCCTTGTATTGATGGA
>JANQLL010000004.1 GCA_028280605.1 Candidatus Gastranaerophilales bacterium | reverse complement strand
TATACTCCCTCTAAAATACTTTTCAGATTATTAAATCGAGTTAAAGTTATTAAAATAAACTATTCTCTGAAAAGAGTAATCTGAAATTTAATTGATGAGCAGTATAAAACCTTACAACTGAGCGTATAAACTTATACGCTCAAGTATATCAGAGTATTCGATTGAATAATCTGAAAAGTATATTTTGTTAAATCTTTATGTCATTGAAACTTTATAACTAATCGTATTTTTACAAATTATTTTGTTTATTAAAATTTACCGTACAATGCACAATTATCATTCACCCGTGCGGTCATCGTTATTTTATATTAGCACTTATGGAGGATTATAAACTTATGGCAGCTCCTATACCAAATAGCAGATCTCCTATAATCTCCGGTCAGGTTCATTCTGCAGGTCAAACAAAAGCAAAAGAGTCTAAAAAAGATGTATTTTCCGGTTCAAGTTCAAATTCAAGTTCAGACACTGCAGGTGATAATGAAATACAAAGCTTATGCTCTGAAATTCTTGATTGGTATAAAAATCTGGATAAAGATATGGAAAGCTCAAATTTAAGTCACTTGAGAAAGATGCAGGATGATAAGGTAATGGACAAAGCATTAAAAAGCTATAGAAGTATTGATCATCCTGCCGTGCAACAACTCTGCAATTCTTTACAAAGCATGATACCCGGATTAAAGAAAGAAGCTGACAAACAGATTCAGCAAAAAGTTGCAGAAGAGCAGGAAGACTTGGCAAGTCTTGACTGCGATCAATTGCAATACAAAGAAAGTGACGTTGACAGAGCGAATAAAAAGTTCTTTCAAAACTTGGTTGTTGCCAAAAAAGAAGAAAAAGAAAATGAAGAAAAGAATAAATTAACTGATTTAAATTATGAGCAATTAAAAAGTACGCTACCAAGTCTTAATGGTTCAGTTAAAAGCTTTGCCGAAAGCTTAATGGCTGGTGAACAGCCAACTGTACAACAATGCAATGCTAAAAGTGACACTGGGCAAGAGTGCAAGTTTGACGGTGGCAATCTTCAAGGTGGAAGTACGGAAAATGGCATGAAAGTGTGCCATCATGAGGAAGCTTCCAGAGGTGGCGGATCTACCGGCGGAACAGAGGAAGCCAATGATCAAGAGATGCAAAATGCTCACGAAGAAGCTGCTTGTGACTGTGAAAAAATTGCACAGGAAAAAGGTGATAATATAAAAGCTTGCTCAAAGGGTATTGCAAAAAGTTGGAAGAAACTTGCCGAATACATAAGGGGCAATGCAACAACTGCCAAATGGAAAAACTTTAGCGGTGGTGTGCTTGGAACATGTCGATCTGATGGAAAAACTTGTTATTCTACCAAATTAAGAGGTAATGCGACAAAATTAAAAGAAGTAATTGTACACGAATGCGTACATGATTGGGAATTTGAAACAACCGGCACCAGTGATGAAAAAGATACTTATAATATTGATAAGGAATATTCAAAAACTATTAACGAAATTGGATCTAGTGGTGGAAAGAAACCACAGGGAGGCGGAGGTGCCGGTGGAACTGGTGGGATCAACGAAGCCGGACAAGATAATCCTTTGCTAAAATTGTTAACGCTGGTTTTAGGCGCCTGTTTCAATGGAAATGTTGACTTCTAATTCCTGAGTTCTAAATAAAACTGCAACATTTTATTAGAATAAAATCCCTCATTGGTTCTAAAGATAACCCATCAATTTTAAATAAAAAAACACTTTAGTATATATCCACTAAGATATTTATCCGTCAAGTTGGCAAGATAATTATTTTTAAAAATTTTATAAATTATACAGCTCATTAATTAAATTTCAGATTACTCTTTTCAGAGAACAGTTTATTTTATTAGATTTAACAGAATTAAATAATCTGAAAAGTATTTTAGTGGGAGTATAATGAATAGATGATAGTTTACTTAGTTACTAATGGAGGATTTTATTTATGTTATGTAGCTTTTATAACGATATGTTACAAATTTAGCATTTTACCTTAAATTTCGTGCAAAATATTTTTAAAAATGCTAAAATATATATTAAAGATATATTTATTAAAAACTTTATTTTTTTAACTTTTTCAGAAGAGATATGCTAAATTATACGCTCACTATAATACTTTTCAGATTATTCAATCTTGTTAAAACTAATAAAGTAAACTAGTCTCTGAAAAGATTAATCTGAAATTTAATTGAGAACCGGAATAATTACAGGTATATTATGGACTTAGCGCACTACACAAAAAATTTATTCATTATATTGTGGAATATTATTGCATTTTTATGCCAATTTATTTCACATAATATTGTAAAGGAAAAGAAAATTACTTCTTTTTCTGTTTTCGTACGTGTTGATAAAATTTTTATTGCTATATATAATATTTTAAAAGAATTAATCAATAAAATAAAGCCAAAAGCAAATAATAATAACACTGCTAAAAACAAGGCAGATACAAAACCTATAAATACAAACAAAAACTCTAAATCAAATAGAGTGAATTTTAATAACATAGGAACAAATCAAGCTATAAAAACTCTATATTCATTACATATCAAGAAATTAAAGGATGCGCTAGCCACGCAAAATTTAATTTCCAAGCACTATTTTTCCCGCTTATGGGATAAGTGTGCCTATTTATACCCTTTTCTAGGCAAAAATCATTGCAGTCAATATAATCTTTAATTTTTACGCAACATACAATTGAATATTTTTTTTGGCTCTCTTTAAGGCTAAAAGAAGCGGATTTTGTAATGGATGCTTTTGCAGTGCGCAAAACATCCATTTTTTAATGCCCTAAATTAATGCACAACTGAGCTGGAAAACAAGTTTATTACAGCAACTCCAATAATTATTAAAGCTATACCAATAATTGCCGGCACATCTACTGTTTGTTTATATACCAAAAAACTAAATAGGGCTATCAAAACAATCCCGGCGCCAGACCATATTGCATATATAATGCCGATTGGAAAAAACTTCATGCATATAGACAAATAGTAAAAAGCTAAACCATAGCCGGTAACTACAATTAAAGAAGGCCCTATTTTGCTAAAGCCGTCCACTGACTTTAAAGCCAGTGTTGCTATTACTTCGCAGACTATAGCAACAATCAAATAAAGATAAGCCATTATTTATTCTACTCATTCAATCTACAACCAGGAAACTTATACTATACTAACTCGAAAATACTTTTCAGATTATTCAATCGTGTTAAATTTAATAAATTAGACTATTCTCTGAAAAGAGTAATCTGAAATTTAATTAATGAG
>JANQLL010000003.1 GCA_028280605.1 Candidatus Gastranaerophilales bacterium | reverse complement strand
AAGAAAAACATATTCCCTCGTAAGCACTAAAATACCCGACGAAATAAGAGAAAAATTCAGCACGCTGCACTTTAGGGCAGTGAACAACCTGAATGATTTAAATACAAAAATTCTTGATGAAATCGAAATTATAAAAGATAAGTTTGATGATTGTCACAGGTTTTCAAGATTATTGCCTTTAATGATGGAGCAAATGGCAGATTTAAAGCTGGAGCTCCCCACAGAGTTTGTAGTACTAAGGCCATGGTCAATAAATGAGTATGAATTATCCGAAGCAAACCCGGAAGACCTGCACTTATTCCAAAAATTAACAAGCATCAGTAAAAAAATTCTCTCAGAACTTAAGCAAATTAACTTTAATCACGATTTGTTTACGGATAATGTGCCTGACCAGGTAAGCTACAGCAATGTAAAAGAAATTTTGCACTTGCCGATTCCTAAAGATTGCTCAAATTCAGAGCCTAATGATATATCTTATCCCGGTAGCCGGGAGGGTTACTCAGATAATCCCCTGATTAGAATAATAGACGCACATAAAGAGTTACTCTATAAAATTCGCTGTGTGCGCCGGTCCCAGTTCAGGCTTGATAAAGTCAAGCATAACATCTGTTATAAAGATGATTATCTTGCTTTAGCAAGGGACAAGTATTATGACCCATACCAAGAAGACGAAATTAAATATTTTAGTTACGAAACATGGGAAGATGAGCCTGTAACACCAGAGCAAGAAGAGAAAAGGTACAATGAGCACTTTGAGTATTACAGGGACTATAAAAATCGAGACTATGAGCAAAGGGTAATCAATGCCCAACGTCGTAAATCACGCAAATTAATGGCTGTAGAACGCAACAAATTTGTTGCGCAATGCTGTGATGAGGCAAGGAAGGAAGCACATCAACGCAAGCTGGAAGACCGTGCAAAAAAGAAGCTAAAAAATGTTAAGCAGGGGAAGTATAAGCTAGTCAAAGTATCCGGCAGCTCAAAACTGGATGATTTAAAGATTTATAAAGAAGTATCCGCAGTTGCAAAGGTGGCCGATGCTGCTTCAGCAGGCGAAACTTGTATTTTAAAAGATGATAAAAAAGAAAATATTATAAATGATACTTGTAACGATGAAAATAATGCGACAAATGATAATATAATAGATATAAATATAGATAGAAATTATAGTAAAAAAGAAGAATTGAATAAGAAAAAGCCTCATTATTAGCGGGCTATGATGTGAAAATTAAAAATATAATAGACAATGGTGAACTTTCCACTAGGTAAAGGGGAGTTTATCGTTGCATTTTTTTACATGTGTTATTATATATTTATATACTTAGATAAAATTAAGATAAGTCAAGAAATAAGAAATTTGGTATTAAAGTTATGCAAAATATATTAGAAATTAAAGACTTAAACGTAGGTTTTACAATAAGTTCACAACTCTATCAAGTTGTATACGATATAAATCTCTCTCTAAAAAAAGGAGAAATACTGGGTATAGTAGGCGAATCAGGCTGCGGCAAAAGCGTAACCTCAATGTCAATAATAAATTTGCTCCCGCCTAACGGACAAATAATCTCCGGCGAAATTTTCTACGATGGCAAAAACCTGCTAAATCTTAATAAAAAAGAAATCCAATCAATAAGAGGCAATAAAATAGCAGTAATACCTCAAGACCCACTAACTTCATTAAATCCCCTATACACAATAGGGAACCAAATAGTAGAAGTTATACAACTGCACCAGAAAAAAAATAAAAAAGAAGCAAATGCTATAGCCGTAGAAATGCTCGAAAAAGTGCAAATACCAGATGCCGCAAACAGATTAAAAGATTACCCTCATCAGTTTTCAGGAGGGATGAGGCAAAGAGTTTTAATAGCAATGGCTTTATGCTGTAATCCTGATATTTTAATAGCAGATGAGCCAACAACCGCACTCGATGTTACAGTCCAAGCCCAAATTATGAAACTAATAAAAGATATCCTGAAAAAAGAAGATAAATCAATGATTTTAATTACTCACGATTTGGGAGTAATAGCAGAACTGGCGGATCAAGTAGCAGTATTGTACTCAGGTAAGGTTGTAGAGCAAGCAGCAGTTAAAGACTTGTTTAATAACCCAATGCATCCATATACAAAGGGCTTGTTAAATTCAGTCCCAACAACCAAAGCTCAAAAGCTTGAGCCCATAGAAGGCCAACCGCCTGATATTTTTGAAGATATCCAAGGGTGCAATTTCAACCCAAGATGTAAATTTGTAATGGATAAATGTAAAGCAATTGACCCGCAATCCAAAGATATAGATGGTCACACGGTTAAATGTTATTTATATTAAGAAAATTAGAGGAACTACTAATAATAGTCCCTCTAAGCGGTGTTTTAGCTTAAGAAATAAAGCTTATTATTTACATTTATGAGATAAATGGTTTATAGCATTAACTGCTTGTACGTATTCCACTTCATCAGCAAGGCTTTCAGCTAATTCTCTTGCAACATCTCCCATAATGTCTCTAAATATTTTTCTGTCAACCATAACAATTTCGTCTTTCAAGTGAATATGAGAAATTCTTATACCACCTGCTAAGTCTTTAATAAGTCTTATTCTCGGTTGCTCCTGAAGATATTTTTCAATTTTGATAAGTCTTTCTACAGGTACAGGCCAGCCACCGTTTTTACCGCCCCATGGAAAAGGAAACTCATCAACTTTAATACGACAATTAGCTTTTAAAATACTGTTAGCTAACTCTTCAAATTCAGCAATAGATCCATCAAACTCTATCTCAGCTTTGAACTTTAAATGGTCAGTCATAATCTTCTCCTCTACTTCTTATATACTCGTAAAATGGTGATAACATTCACCTTATGTCACTACTAATTAAATAACCCGCAGTTATATGCATTTTTAAGATATTGCATATAATGGTCAACAAAAAGCTCATTGTTTTCTTCATATAGTGTTAAATATACTTTTTTAGCTGCCATAATCGCAGCCTGCTCACAAGCACACATCATTTCACTAACCTTGTTTGGGTGGCCGCTTGTATAAAAGTTTGTGCACTGGCACCAATTCATACAATACTTGTTAAACTTGCACTCCAGACATTTTAAATTAGGCCCTTCCGACTTAACAATATGGCAAGGACTCATAATATTATCCGGCTTATCTATATTGCCAAGACAAAACTTTTTGTTATTTTCATTGCCGGAAAGTCTCTCACAATGATATACATCACCGCTGGCAGTAAAAGCCCTTTCCAGTTCTCCTTTACCGCACTTGTCGGTTTCTTCATATCCCTTTTTCAAGAAAAGTATCACCTTATTATCAATTAGATTAAGAGCGATTTCATTTCCTTTTCTATAACTATCTATATATATATCAGCAATTTCAGAATAAACATCTTTAAAAACCTCAAATATATCATCATCCCACTTAGTACAAACATTAGGATTCAAATGTATTGAACTTATATCATTATCAATAAAAAACTTAAACGTCTCCGGCAACCCAGAAAGCGTATCCGGCCCATACACAGCATTAACTTGAAAATCATTTAAGCTGTCTTTTGCTCCCATAAGGTTTTCAAATGCACTATCAAAAGACCCTTTTCCCTCAGTAAATTTCCTGTTTTTATCATGTATATGTTTAGGTCCGTCAATACTGAACGCAATATGAAATTTTTCCGCTAACAAATACTCAATTATTTCTTTAGAAAAAACCGTACCGTTTGTTGTTATATTTAATAATGTTTTGGTATTACTATCTTTCTCTTTATTTCTAATATAAGAAACTATTTGTTTTATCAAATCAAAATATAATAACGGTTCTCCCCCAAAAAAGTTGAACTCCAGTTTTTCCCCTTCGGGTATTATTTTAAACGCATAATCAACAATTTTTTTTGCAGTATCAAAACTCATAGCCTCATTAGCTTTTGCACCGGAATAACAATAACTGCATGTCAAGTTACAATCTTTGGTAATACATAACGTAAATTTCACCTGTATAGCCTCCAGAATGTCTTATTAATCTATTAAAATATTTTTTCTGTTTAGTTTTGTAATGTGCTTTCTATCTATTTTTTTTAGTTTTTTTCATCCATTGAAATTATTAATTTCTTTTGCATGAAGGAACATAACATGATTATAAATATAAAACAATGTTTCTTTTTCATAAAACTTTGTTTTTTATTATTTTATTTTATTATTTTAAATTATCTTTATATCTAAAAAATAATATATTCATAAAAAAGAAAATCAAATGATAGGTTATGAAAAAGCATAGCAGCTCCTTTAATAAAGCAGTAACAAAAAAGTTACATTAATAAGGCAAAACCTGAAAATGTTTATTTTTACTATTTATAAAAATCTATTACATTAGAAGGGAGTTAAGTAAAATGTTTAGAGTCGGTTTCCAGTTAGGAAGGCAATTTAGCGGAAGAGTAAAAGATTTTATAGATTATGCCACTCATAGAAAAACAGAACAAGTTAGCGCTGCAGTTAAAAGAGCGCCTTCAAGAAAAATGTCCGGTCAAGTTGATACTCCGGTAGCACTAAGATCTTATGAGGAGAGTATGAGCATTGAAGGTAGAAGGAAGATAGATGCAGCAATAAACATTCAAAGACACGTCCGAGGACTAGAAGCAAGAAGAGTAGCAGATAAGTTAAAATGTTCAAAAATATTGCAAAAATGTAGAGAAAGTAAAACTCCTGTATCCGATGGCTTTTCTAAATTATTGTTTTACTCACCGGATGATGCAAGAAAATATTTAGAATTACTACCAAAAGACACAGAAAAAATAGTAGGAGCATTACCCTGGGCAACAAAGAGGCCAAAGTTGAATCCAGAGAAAATAGCATCAATAGCTAAGCATATAAGAAAAAAGGACTTTCCTGATAAATTAGCTGAAGGGGTAAAGTTAAAAAAAATTGGAAGTGGCTCATTTGCCAAGGTTTACGCTTTTGAAGTTGATGGAAAAAAATACGCAATGAAAGTATTTGATAAAAATATTGTTGATGACAGAATTATAGCAATGGAGAACAATCCGGCACTTCGTCAGGGATTTTTAGCAGAAGTAAATACCGCTGCCTATATAAAAGAAAATGATCACCTTGCAGAAGAGTCTTTTGCAAAGTTTTTCTACGCAGATATAGACTCGGAAATAATTATTGAAGAGCTGGTTGATAAATCCTCAAAAAATGAAGCTGATATACAAGAACGTATTTTAAAGCATAAAAAAGATCGTAATGGACATGGTATCTATTATGTTGACGCTATGCCCAACAATTTTGTAGATGATAAAATTGTTGATTACGGAAGCGTATTTGTAAGAAATCCAAGATGGGGCAATTTTTATGTGAATGAATCTTACAATCCTATCGAGTTAGAAAGCGGTATAAGTGTTGTTTTGCCAAACCCTTAAGTAAAGTTCAGCATACTATCTCTTCAAAATAGGATATATTTTCGAAGGATAAAATTGAATGTAAACAATAAGCCTGTAATTACAATTTTTGATGATACATAATGAAGCTTCATTTGCTCAGTAAAAAAGTAAATAAGTATTTCAAAAAGTATAAGGCTTATAACTCCGATTAAAAAGAATATAAAAAATTCTGAATATTTATTTTTTAAAATTCTTTTATTGAAAATATAATTGATACTTAAAAAATAATGTAAAACCGAAGCAAATATATACCCAAAACAAGCTGATATCAAATAATAAACTTGTAATAACTCTGTTAGAGCAATTAAAATAATAAAGTCAAAGCCAGTAACAATAATCCCGGCTAAAACATATCTGTAATACTGTGAAAGTAAAATTCTCAAAAACGAACCTCAGTAAATTCATCAAGTATAAAATATATTTTATGTAAAAATATATTTTATGTAAAATGGTAAAATATTTAGGTAAGCAGGAGAGAAGAATGATTGGTAAAGTTACTGAATTGTTTAAAAGGCATCCTGAGCAGTTTGCAACAGTTGGCTTATTTTTAATTTGTTATATATTTTTTTTTCATCAGCTTGGTGATTACCCATTGCTGGATGTAGATGAAACCAGATACGCATCTATGGCCAGAGAAATACTTGATAAGTCAGGCTGGCTTACTATCAGCCTAAATTATGAACCGTTTTTTGAGAAGCCGCCTTTATATTTTTGGCTATTGGCGCTTTCATATATGTTATTTGGCAAGGTGAGCGAATTTGCAGCTCGATTTCCGATTGCTTTAATCGCAACATTTATAACGCTTTATACCTATCACCTGGGTAAAACTATAATCTCTCGTGTTTTTGGCTTGATAAGCGCTCTTATATTAGTTTCGAGCATTCAATTTTTGATGTTGTCTCATATTGCCATTTTGGATTTGATTCTTTCAGCTTTTATTGCCTCTACAATATATAGTGGCTTATTAGCATTTTTTGCAGAAGATAAATATAAAAAATATTATTGGTGGAGTGCATATTTCTTTAGTGCACTTGCTGTTTTGGCAAAGGGGCTTCCCGGCGTAGTGATTTCTTTTGCAGTATTGGGTGTTGCAGCTATCCAGGCCAATAAATTAAAAGAAATGCTTAAACCGATAAATATACTTCCGGGTATGCTTATATTCTTTGCTACTATCTTGCCCTGGCATGTTTTAATGTATCAAGAGCACGGTATGGCGTTTATAAATGAGTATTTTATTAAGCATCATTTTGCACGTTTTATTAACTCTGAAAATCTTGGTAGAAAAGAACCTGTTTACTTTTTTATTCCGGTATTTATTGTAGGATTTTTCCCCTGGATATTTTCTTTTATAGCTTATTTAATATCATCAATTAAAGATATTTTTAATAATTTAAAACGTAATAATACTTTTAAAAATATAAAAGAAATAATCTCTCCCTGCGCTAAAATAGAACTTTTCCTTTGTTTGATAACCAGCTACTTTTTATTCACTTTTATGTTTTTTAGTGCTGCCAGTACTAAATTACCGACTTATATACTTCCATTGTTTCCTGCAGTATCTATGCTAACAGGTTATTACTGGTATAAGTATATAGCAGAGGGTAAAAATAAAGCAGGTATAAAAGCTTCTGTATATCTTCAAACTATACTTTGTTTTATAGCAGTAGCTGTCGGGTTGTTTATTGTGCCAAAATTTGTTCATAAGATACTTATAGATATTTCTGTACTTAAAGATCAGGTCTGTACTTGGTTTATAGTAGTTCCTTTGTTTAGTTTGATATTTTTGCATTTAAACAAGAGAATACATTTGTTTGCCACGCAGGTTGTGTTTATGGCAGGGGTTTTATTTATAACGTTAAATCAGGTTTTGCCTATTGTTTACCATGGCGGGCAAAAAGAGCTGGTTGATTATGCTCACTATGTAAGAAACGTTAAAAACTCTCAGCTTATAACATTTAATTATGGTGTAAGGCCAAGCACATTGTGGGCTTATTCTAATAAGGTTCACTGGGTTGTTGCTCCTGATTTGGATAAGCTGGAGAGCCTTTTGAAAAGTAGTAAAAGTTCTTTTGTTATCCTCAAAAATAAGACTATAAAAGATATTTCAAAAAATATTAATTATAAAGTAATAAAGAAAGGAGTTAAATATAGTTTAGTAGCCAGTGTATCAGTTGTGAAGAAGCAATAAAGCTTTAATTAAAGTAATTCTGTATCTTTAATAAATCTGGGGCGGGCCTTCACTTCTTTATAGGTTTGTCCTAAGTATTCTCCTATAATGCCAATACAAAAAATTTGCATACCTCCAATAAATAATATTGCTAATACTATAGTAGTCCAACCCGGTATTGTAGTACCTAATATATACTTCTCTATAAGAACTTCAATACCAAAAATAAAACTGAATAAAGCCATTAATAACCCTAAAACACCTACAACTCTTAATGGCACTACACTAAAAGAAATAATACCATTTAATGCAAGAGAAAAAAGACTTCTGAATGTGTATCTGGATTCACCTATAGCTCTGTCTCTTACATCAAAAAAAACATAGTCTTTTTTAAAACCTATTTCATTAAATATTCCTCTTAAAAAAAGGTTTACCTCATTGTACTGACATAAAACATCAAGCACTTTTTTGCTTATAAGCCTATAGTCTGAATGATTTTTTGTAATTTTAACTCCCATAGCGTTCATTAATTTATAAAACATAAGTGCGGTATGTTTTTTGATAAAAGAATCAGTATCTCTGTCGTTTCTGATGCCGCAAACAATATCTGCACCGTTTTTATATTTTTCAATAAACTCTATAATGGCATTTTCGTCTTGTTGTAAATCAGCATCTATAGTGATAATACAATCAACGCTGAGTTCTTGCACGCTTAAAAGACCAGCAAGCATAGCGTTTTGATTACCAAAATTTCTTGCCAGTTTTAATACTTTTACCTGTGAATTTTCTTTATGAAGCTGTTGCATTATTTGCCAGGTATTGTCAGTACTTCCATCATCAATTAAGTATAAAAAACTTGAACTGCTTATTTTACCTAACTTAGAAAGTTTATTTATTTGCTCTAGTAGCTTTTTTACAGTTTTTTCAATTAAGTCTTGTTCATTTAAACAAGGAATAACTATTGCTAAAATTGGACATGACATTTTTCAACTCTCTTGTTATTATTTTTTATATTTTTATTATAAAATAAGATAATAGAAAAAAGATAGTATGTTTCATAATTAATTACAATTAAATTTTTAAAATATTATAAAAAGCTAATATGTATGCAAACTAATAAATGTAAAAAAAAGTTAATAATTACAGCCGATGATTTTGGTATGAGTATTGGTTTAAACAATGCGGTTTTGATTGGATTTAAAGAAGGTTTTTTAACTAATACCTGTTTGTGTGCAAATGGAGATGCATTTGACCATGCAATAAATGAAGTGCTTCCTCAATGTCCAGAACTTGGTATAGGTGTACATTTAAATATTATTGAAGGTAAAACCTTACGAAATAAGAATTTGGAAAATTCTTTATTGTGTAAGAATGATGGTACTTATAAACATAGTTTTCATAGCCTGCTTTTTAATAGTAGAAATAAAACTCTTTTAAGAGAAATAGAAGATGATTTTAGGGGTCAGATCGAAAAGGTTCTTTACTATACTGAGGTAGATCATTTAAACTCGCATGTGCATACGCACGCTATACCTGCTATTTTTGAAATAGTTTGTAAATTGGCAAAAGAGTATAATATACCTTATGTAAGAACTCAGTATGAAAAATTTTATATGATACCTAGCTTGTCTAAGCATTTTAACTTTTGGTACCCTACTAACCTTATTAAGGTAGCACTTTTAAATTTTATGACTCGATGTAATAAAAGAACCGCAGAGCAATATGGAATAAAAATAAATGATTATTTAATAGGTGTAGGTTATACAGGCTTTATGGACTCTCAAACAATAGAATATGGTGTGAAAAATTTAGATAGTCATTGTTTGGCAGAGATTTTGGTACATCCTTATATTCCATCTGGGCCTGATTGCTTAAAGGGTGAATCAAGGTATGTTGAGCTTAAATCTATTTTAGATCATAAATTGCAAGAAAAAATTATTAAAATGGGTTTTGGGCTAACTAATTTTTCTAATCACTTGGCTAGTCAAGAACTAATAATGACCTAGCTGCAGATAAAATAAAATATTGAGTAAATCAGTTATGCTGGTAAAAAGCTAAAAGCTAATTTTAATAAATTGTTTTATTTTATATACCTAAATATTAAAATTTTTTAAATTATTAAATAAAAATTCATCAAAAAAACTTGAAGTTAGATTGTGTTCATGGTTTTCTATAATAGTACGAAGAAAAAATAAATTTAACTATTGACTTTGACCTTTGTACTTTATATGATTAGACCACAATTAAATACTTGCCGGTGTAGCTCAATGGCAGAGCAACGGTTTTGTAAACCGTAGGTTGTAGGTTCGACTCCTATCACCGGCTAAAAAATGGGTAGGTGTCCGAGTGGTTAAAGGAGACGGACTGTAAATCCGTTAGCGTAAGCTTACGTTGGTTCAAATCCAACTCTACCCATTTTTACTTGCCCATGTGGCGCAGGGGCAGCGCATTCCCTTGGTAAGGGAAAGGTCACGAGTTCAAATCTCGTCATGGGCTTGTAATGATTTTAATTAATATAAATTTTTTTATTGTAGTGATAAAAGAGGAGAATAACGAAAATGGCTAGGGCAAAATTTGAACGAACAAAGCCACACGTAAATGTTGGAACCATTGGACACGTTGACCATGGTAAGACAACATTAACAGCAGCTATTACTTTTACTCTTGCAGCAGCAGGTAGCGCAGAAGCTAAAGCTTTTGATCAAATTGATGCTGCTCCTGAAGAAAGAGCAAGAGGGATTACAATTTCTACAGCTCACGTTGAGTATGAAACACCAAATAGACACTATGCTCACGTAGACTGTCCAGGTCACGCTGACTACGTTAAAAACATGATTACTGGTGCAGCTCAAATGGACGGAGCTATTCTAGTTGTATCAGCGGCTGATGGACCTATGCCACAAACCAGAGAGCACATTCTTCTCGCTCGTCAGGTTGGTGTTCCAAAATTAGTTGTATTCCTCAACAAATGTGATATGGTTGACGATGAAGAACTAATTGAATTAGTAGAAATGGAAGTAAGAGAGCTATTAAGCGCGTATGAGTTTGATGGTGATAATATTCCTATAGTACACGGTAGTGGCTTAAAAGCTTTAGAAGCTTTACAAGCTAATCCAAGTGTACAACGTGGTCACGATAAATGGGTTGACAAAATCTGGGAATTAATGGATGAAGTTGACGCATATGTACCAACTCCAGAAAGAGCTACAGACTTACCATTCTTAATGCCTGTTGAGGACGTATTCTCTATTACAGGTAGAGGTACTGTTTCTACTGGTAGAGTAGAAAGAGGCGTTGTAAAAGTTGGTGAAGAAGTAGAAATTGTTGGTATAAAAGATACAAAGAAAACCGTTGTCACCGGTGTTGAAATGTTTAGAAAACAGCTAGACGAAGGTATTGCCGGTGACAATGTAGGCGCATTATTAAGAGGTGTCTCTAAAGACGACATTGAAAGAGGGCAAGTACTTGCTAAGCCTGGTTCAATTAAGCCTCATACCAAATTTAGTGCTAACGTTTACGTACTAACCAAAGAAGAAGGTGGTAGACATACTCCGTTCTTCCCAGGTTACAGACCTCAGTTCTATATTAGAACAACTGACGTAACCGGTGACATTAAATTACCAGAAGGCACAGAAATGGTTATGCCTGGTGACAATGTTGTTATGGAAGTGGAATTAATTTGCCCAATCGCTATTGAACAAGGAATGAGATTTGCGATTAGGGAAGGTGGACGTACAGTAGGTGCTGGCGTTGTAGACAAAATTATTGAATAATTAATTAGCTTTTGATATAAAATTAAATTAAAGTCTTAAAAAGTAAATCATGAAATTGAAAAGTATTTAAGTTTAGTAGAAAATAATAGTAATAAATAAAAAAATAAAAGGAACGAAGTGGAATTATGAGTACCAAGCGAAAAAAACATAGAATCAGAGTTTGCTTAAAAGCATACGATCATCGTTTAATAGACAGTTCAGCTGATAAAATTGTTGAAACTGCAAAACGTACCGATGCTAAAGTTGCTGGTCCAATTCCACTTCCTACTAAACGCAAAGTGTTTTGCGTTTTGAGATCACCTCACGTTAATAAAAAATCTAGAGAACATTTTGAAACAAGAACACATAAGAGAATAATTGATATTCTTGACCCAACACGCCAAACAACGGAAGAGCTAAGCAGGTTAGATTTACCGGCTGGAGTAGATATAGAAGTTAAGCTCTAAAAAAACTTGACAACTGAATATACGCTAGTTGATAAATGTGATCTACGTGCTCTTCTGCGTAGCGCTCACAATAAGAGAGGACAAAAAAGTGACTTTAGGATTGATTGGTGAAAAACTTGGGATGACCCAAGTATATGACGATGAAGGTTTAGTCATACCAGTAACAGTTATAAAAGTTGACCCATTAACTGTAACACAAGTAAAAACAAAAGAAAATGATGGTTATAATGCTGTTCAGGTTGGATATTTAGCTTGTAAAAAACACAAGTTGAATAAGCCTGAATTAAAGCATTTGGAAAAGAAAAACTTGCCAGCTTTTAAAAAGCTCAAAGAATTTAGAGTTGATGAAAACCAAAAATTTGAGGTAGGACAAGCTATTGATCTTTCTATTTTAAAAGAAGGTGAAAATGTAGATGTAACTGGTAGATCAATCGGTAAAGGATTTCAAGGTACAGTAAAAAGATATAATGCAGGTAGAGGCCCGATGTCACATGGATCTAAGTTCCATAGAAGCATGGGGTCAATTGGTGCAGGTACAACCCCAGGTAGAGTTTACAAAGGTGGAATGATGCCAGGAAACATGGGAAATGAAAATGTTACCGTTAGAAAATTAAAAGTGGTAAAAATTATTCAAGATGAAAATATACTTTTGGTTAAAGGCTCTGTACCCGGACCAGAAGGTAAATTCGTAACTGTAAAACCATCAATAACAGAGTGGAATAAGTACAATAAAAGAAAATAATTCTTGAGTTTTACTTATCTACGTTACTTTTCTTTGAGGAACAAAAATTATGTCAAATCAGTATGTAATACATAACAGCAGTGGAAATGAAGTTGGTCAAATTGATCTTAACGATAGCGTATTTGGTATAGAGCCAAATATTCATGTTCTACACTTAGCATTAAGAAGACAATTGTGTAATGCCAGAATAGGTAGTGCATCCACTAAAACTCGTTCAGAGGTAAGAGGTGGCGGTAAAAAACCTTGGAGGCAAAAAGGGACTGGTAGAGCTCGTGCAGGAAGTTTAAGAAGTCCTTTATTTGCCGGTGGTGGTGTCATTTTTGGCCCTAAGCCAAGAGATTTCTCCATTTCAATGCCTCGTAATGCTCGTAGAGTTGCGATGAGATCAGCTCTTTCTTCTAGAAAAAATCAAATTAAAGTTATTAAAGATTTTTCTGAATTAACTTTTCCAAAAACAAAAGAACTTGTAAAAATTCTTAATAGTTTGGTCTTAGAGGGCAAAATTTTAATTATTGCGGACTTAAATCAAGCAGAGAATCAAAATTTAGAATTCTCAGCTAGAAATTTACCTAACGTAAAAGTTATTTTGCCCTCTAATATAAATGTTAAAGATATTTTAGAAGCTGATAGTTTACTATTAACTGAGTCAGCAGTAAATGATATAACAGAGAGGTTGAAAAAATGAGCAAAGTAAAAAAAGAGTCAGAAAGACTCTATGAAATAATTAAAACACCTCTTATATCTGAAAAATCTACAAGCATGTATGAACAAAATAAATATACTTTTGAAGTTGCTAAAGACGCTACAAAGGTAGAAATTAAAAAAGCTATAGAGCTTTTATTCCCCGGCAGAAAAGCCAAAAAAGTTCAGACTGTTTATAGACCAAGTCATGAAAAAAGACGTGGTAAAGTAATAGGTCGAACACAGTCAGGTAAAAAGGCTATCGTAACTATAGAAGGTGAGCCTATTGATGAATTAGTAGGAGCATAAAAATGGCTTTACGTAAAAAAAATCCAACATCTCCCGGCCAAAGAGAAATGTCAGTGATGGATTTTTCTGAAATTACAACAGATAAGCCAGAAAAATCCTTAGTTAAACATAAAAAAAATCACGCCGGAAGAAATAATACAGGTAGAATAACCTGCCGTCATAAAGGTTGTGGTCATAAAAGATCATATCGTCAAATTGACTTTAAAAGAAATAAGTTAGGCGTACCTGGAACTGTTAAGTCAGTTGAATATGATCCAAACAGAAATGTAAGAATATCGCTTATTTTTTATAAAGATGGCGAGAAAAGATATATATTAACACCAGTAAACTTAAAAGTTGGTGATGTAATAACTAGTGGTCCTGAAAGTGAAATTAATGTTGGTAATGCTTTACCATTAGAAAATATACCTCTTGGTACTTTGGTTCACAATATTGAACTAAAGCCGGGTAAAGGTGGTCAAATTGTTCGTAGTGCTGGTGGATCAGCTCAGGTTATGGCAAAAGAAGGTGACTATGTAACCCTTAAATTGCCAAGTTCAGAAATGAGAATGATTCATAAAAGATGCTACGCTACCATTGGTACTTTAGGCAATATTGATCATAAAAATATGAAAATAGGTAAAGCTGGTAGAAATCGTTGGTTAGGCAAAAAACCTACCGTGAGAGGTGTTGTTATGAACCCAGTTGATCACCCGCATGGTGGTGGTGAAGGAAAATCACCTATAGGTGGACAGCCTCAAACTCCTTGGGGTAAACCAGCGCTTGGAGCTACCACTAGAAAGCGTAAACAATCTGATAAGTACATTGTCAGAAAACGTAAGTAAGGAGAAATTAGCCAATGGCTCGTTCATTAAAAAAAGGACCTTATGTACAAGAAGCATTGCTTGAAAAAGTTGAAGAATTAAATGAAAGTAATCAAAAAAAAGTTATAAAAACATGGTCTAGAGCATCTATGATAATACCAGCGATGCTTGGACATACAATAGCTGTACATAATGGAAAAACACACGTACCTGTGTACGTAACAGAACAGATGATCGGACATAAATTAGGTGAATTTGCACCAACAAGATATTTCAGAGGTCATGCTGGATCTGATAAAACTGCAAAGAGAAGATAAACTTCAAATACAAAGAGGAAAGCTTAAAATGGAAGCTCAAGCTAAACAAAAATATATTAGAATGACTGCACGTAAAATGCGCAGGGTAATAAATGAAGTACGCGGTAAAAGCGTTGACGAAGCAATAAATATACTCAGATTTATGCCTTATTTTGCAGCAAGAATAGTTGAAAAAAACTTAATCTGTGCAGTTGCTAATGCAGCAGAAAAATGGGGTGTTTCTTCTGAAGGACTAGTTTTAACTGAAGTATATGCCGATGAAGGTCCCACCTACAAGAGAGCTAAACCAAGGGCCCAAGGTCGTGTGTATAGAAGGACAAAACGTACATCTCATTTAACTATAAAAGTAAGCGTTGATAAAAAATTACTTAACAAAGCTAAATAGGAGACTTGAACCTTGGGACAAAAAGTTCATCCAATAGGACTCAGAGTTGGAATAACAAAAGATACCCTCAGTACTTGCTTTGGATCAAAAAGAACTATGCCAGCAATTATTGCGGAAGATTACAGAATAAGAAAACATATAAAGAAAAAATTATACAGTGCTGGTATAAGCAAAATTATAATAAAAAGAAAAGCTCAGCAAACAAATATAACTATTATAACAGCAAAACCAGGTATAGTTGTCGGTAGAAGTGGTCAAGGAATTGATGAGCTTAGAAAAGAATTAAGCAAAATGACCGAGAAACGTGTACAAATTGATGTTTTAGAAGTAGCAAGAATTGATGCTGATGCTCAACTGGTTGCAGAGTCTATAGCTCTACAACTTGAAAAACGTGTAGTTTTTAGAAGAGCAATGAAACAAGCTATTCAGCGTTCAATGCGTTCTGGTATTCAGGGTATAAAAGTTGCAATATCAGGCAGGCTTGGTGGTGCAGAAATTGCGCGTACCGAATGGGCAAAGGAAGGAAGAATACCTTTGCAAACATTGAGAGCTGATATAGATTATGGTGTTGCGGAAGCTGATACTGTATTTGGCATTATAGGCGTTAAAGTATGGATCTTTAAAGGTGAAATACTACCTGGTGAAACTGCTGACATGAACATAAAAGTTAAAACAAGTGAACATGGCGCAGGGAGACCTCAAAGAAAAAGAGGACGTGGCGGCGGAAAACAGGGCCAAAGACAAGGTCAAAGACATGGTGGCGGCGGAAGTCAGCAACAGCGAAATGAGCAAAGTCAAGTAAAAGAACCTCAATCTGAAAATGAATAATGAATAATAATATAATTAGGAGTAATTAATTATGTTAATGCCTAAAAAGACCAAATACCGTAAACAAATGAGAGGAAGAATGACAGGTCTCGAGACCAGAGGCGCTACTTTGCATTATGGTGAATTTGGCATCCAGGCATTAGAACCCGCTTGGATTACTAGTAGACAAATAGAAGCAGCAAGACGTGTAATTGCACGTGCTACAAAAAGAGGCGGTCAAATATGGATAAAAGTATTTCCTGATAAGCCTGTAACAGCAAAGCCTGCTGAAACCCGTATGGGTAAGGGTAAAGGTAACCCTGAATATTGGGTAGTAGTTGTCAAGCCTGGTCGAATTCTATTTGAATTAGGTGGAGTTGACAGAGAAACCGCTATAAATGCACTAGAGTTAGCTGCGCAGAAACTTCCAATCAAGGTAAAAATTGTAGAAAAACAATAATGGTGGTGTCATAAATGAAAATAAGTGAAATGCGTGAGCGTACAATCGAAGAACTTAATGAAGAAATTCTTAACGTAAAAAAATCGCTATTTGACTTAAGAATTAGTAAATCAACATATAAGTTAGAAAATACAGCGGAACTTTCTAAGTTAAGAACACAAATATCTCAAATAAAAACAGTAATACGAGAAAAACAGTTAAATAAACAATAATGAAGAGGTAATAGGCCATGCCTAAAAAAGAAAAAGTTGGTCGAGTAATTAGTATAAAAATGGCTAACACCGCAGTTGTTGAGGTAGTTCAGTTTAAAGCTCACCCAAAGTATAAGAAAATTATTGCAACAACTAAACATTATATGGCTGATACTCAAAATTGTTCATGTAATAATGGTGATGAAGTTAAACTTATTGAATCTCGACCTATTAGTAAGACAAAAAGATGGATTGTAGCTGAAGTTCTCAAGCAAGCTACATAGGAGATATAGTAATGATTCAACAAGAAACAAGATTAAACGTTGCTGATAATACAGGTGCAAAACAATTGCTTTGTATTCGTGTATTAGGAAGCTCGAATAAAACCTATGCAGGGCTTGGTGATGTCATTGTTGCAACTGTTAAAGACGCAGCACCAAACATGCCAGTTAAAAAATCTGATGTTGTTATAGCTGTAATTGTTCGAGTCAAAGCTACAAAAACTCGTGCAGATGGGTCAAAAATTAGATTTGATGATAATGCTGCAGTTATTATTAATAAAGAAGGTAATCCGGTTGGTACACGTGTATTCGGGCCTGTTGCACGTGAATTAAGAGATAAAAATTATATGAAAATTGTATCTCTAGCACCAGAAGTAATTTAGGAGATAGCTAATAATGATTAAGACTAAGAAGAAAAAATATAAATTACACGTAAAAACAGGCGATAGAGTAATAGTAATTAGTGGTAAAGATAAATCCAAAATCGGCAATATAAAAACAGTAGACACAAAACTTGGTAGGGTCGTTGTTGAAGGTGTAAATTTTATTACAAAAGCAATGAAACCAAACCCGATGAGGAATGTCCGTGGCGGCTTAATTAAGTATGAAGCTCCAATTAGGTCATCCAAAGTAATGTTATGTTGCCCTAAATGTGAAAAACCGACAAGGATCAGACATGAAATTATTGAAGATGGACAAAAAACAAGAGTCTGTAAAAAATGTGGTGAACAAATTGATATTTAGGGGATAAAAAAATGTCAATAACAAAAAAACTAAAAGAAAGATATCGTGAAGAAACTAAATCTAAATTAAAAGAAAAATTTGGATATAAGAATAATCACCAGGTACCAGAAGTTGTTAAAATAGTCATCAATATGGGACTTGGGCAAGCTGTGCAAAACAGCAAAATTTTAGACTCTGCTATAAGAGATTTAACAAAAATAGCTGGGCAAGCGCCAGTAGTAACTAAAGCAAAAAAATCAATAGCTACATACAAATTAAGACAAGGTATGTCTATTGGGGCGCTGGTTACTCTTAGAGGTGATAAAATGTATCATTTCTTACAAAAGTTATTATGTGTTGCTTTGCCTAGAATCAGGGATTTTCGTGGTGTTAGTAGAAAAAGTTTTGATGGTAGAGGGAACTACTCATTAGGTATTAATGATCAGCTACTATTCCCAGAAATTAAATATGATGAAATAGATCATACATTAGGTATGAATATAACAATCGTTACAACTGCTAATACTGATGAAGAAGCTTTGGCATTGCTTGAAGAGCTAGGAATGCCTTTTAAGAAAAATTAATGTCAACAAAAAATATTTAAGGAGAATATATCGTGGCCAAAAAATCAATGATTGCAAAAGAAAAACAAAGGCAAGAATTGGCTGCAAAAGGTAAATATCCAAAAGTGAGATTACGTAACAGATGTAGTATTTGTGGTAGACCAAGAGGTTATCATAGAGATTTTGGTCTTTGCAGAGTTCATCTGAGGATTATGGCTCATCAAGGATTATTACCTGGTGTGACAAAATCAAGTTGGTAAATTGTTCCTAATTTAAGGGGAAATAAAATAATGAATACAGATCCAATAGCAGATATGCTTACAAGACTCAGAAATGCTAACATAGTTAAGCATGCTGAAGTAAAAATACCTTATTCAAAATTAAAAGTTAAATTGGCTGAATTATTAAAAAATGAAGGCTATATTGTTGATTATAAAGTTTTAGATAATGAAAAATTTAAAATGATAAGTGTAGTCTTAAAATACGGTGAAGATAAGAAGCCAGTAATATCAAATCTACGTCGTATTAGTAAGCCTGGACTCAGAATTTATAGTAAAGCTAAAAATTTACCAAGAGTCTTTGGAGGCTTAGGAATAGCAATAGTAAGTACAAGCGAAGGATTATTACCCGATAGAAAAGCAAGACAAAAAAATATCGGTGGTGAAATACTTTGTTATGTGTGGTAAACACGGAGATTAATTGAAATGTCCAGAATTGGTAAAACACCTGTTGAAATACCTGATAAAGTTGATGTTACGATTGAAGGAAATTTGGTAACAGCAAAAGGATCTTTAGGAACATTAAGTGTTTCTTTAAGACCTGAAATAGTTATAAAAAAAGAAGGAAATCTTGTAGTCCTGGAAAGAGCAAATGAAGAAAGAAAGACAAGAGCTCTTCATGGTTTGAGCAGAACATTAGTTAATAATCTTGTTACTGGTGTTAGCAAAGGATTTTCAAAAGACCTAGAAATACATGGTGTAGGTTATAGAGCACAGAAAGACGGTAATAAACTAGTTCTTGCTCTTGGCTATAGTCATCCTGTAGAAATAGTTCCACCAGATGGAATTGATATTGTTGTTGAAGGTAATAACAAGGTTACTGTCAAAGGTGCGTGTAAACAGTCGGTAGGTGATATGGCTGCTTTCATAAGATCCAAAAGACCTCCGGAAGTTTATAAAGGTAAAGGTATCAGATATGCCGGTGAGTATATACGTAAAAAAGCTGGTAAGACTGGTAAGTAAGCTTAGGTGAATCAATATGATTAAGAAAAAAAATAAGAAAGATTCTGTCGCTAAAAAGCACAGACGTATAAGAGTAAAAATTTCTGGCACAGCTGAAAAGCCACGATTATCAGTACATAAAAGTAATAAACATATTTATGCGCAGGTAATTGATGATACTAAAGGTGTTACTTTAGCGTTTGCTGGCACAGTTGAACCAGACTTAAGATCAAAATATCAAAATTGTGGAAATATCGAAGCAGCTAAAGAAATTGGTAAATTAATTGCTGAAAGATCAAAAAATGCAGGAATTAACTCTATTGTATTTGATAGAGGTGGTTACATTTACCATGGTAGAGTTGCCGCATTAGCAGACGCTGCAAGAGAAGGCGGATTGGTATTTTAAAATAATGAAAATAAACAAATATAAATTGGCTGTCTTTTTCTTATTGAGACAGTCATTTATATTTGTTGAAAATAGTTTATTTATATTACCTTTGTTCTAAATGTTTTTTAAAGCAAAATTTGACTACTCTATCAACGTTATCCTTGTCCATATCGATAAAAGCAAGAGCATTCAAGTATTTGGTTTTATTATGAATTTTTTTACTATAAATATGTTCACATCTTGTGGATATTCGTGTAGCAATCTCATCAGGAATATTAAAGGAACATTCTATATCATAGTAGTCACTTAAAAAGCTATCAGTTGTAAAACTTAGTCCTCTTCCGCTCAGGTCGTTTGTCCTAAGTGTTAAAATTTCTTTTTGATGTTTATTTTTATCTAAATAAATAATTAATTCAATTTCTATGTCGATAGCTATTCGAAGATATTCACGTCTTTGTATATATCTGCTGTTAAGTGGGTAATTTATCCATACTCCAGATATAGTACCCAATTCTTTAGATATAACACTACTGCCGCCTATATACATACCTTCGCCTGTATATATTATGACATCTAGATTTGTCCCATCGTTCAATTTGTAAGGCTTGCTATTAAATTCTGGTGGCTCAATTAGAATTTTGTTTTCGCCTAGGATTTGTATTTTGCTATTAAGTGAGATATAATCGCCTTTTTCACTTGTAAATCTTAATTCTACATCTTTATTAAGTTTTAAGTAATCGTAAATGTCAGCCATGTCTTTCCTATTTTAATATCTATCTATCACAAATTTAGTCTAATAAATTTTCAAGAATTTGAGCTCTTTTGTTTTCTTGCTCTTTATTAATTTTTTTGTTCTTGAAAATATATGTTCTTAAGGCTTCTCTTATCAATTCACTTCTACTTCTTTGTTCAAAATGTGCATATTCATCTATTTTGCTTAAGAATTCATCCGGCATAGAAATTAACACTTTTGCCATTGTTACCTCCTGTTCGTCTTTCAGTTATATATTATATCATTAATTTTTATATTGAGTAATTTTTTATTAATTAATTATAAGTAATATTTTTTTATTTTGTTAAACCTATACTAATATATTATATTTGCTATGATAAACATTTATTTAAATTATAATTTTTTTTATTTTGAGTTTTTTTTCTAAATTTTATATTAACTTAATATTTGATTTATTTTTATGTTTTTGTTAAATTATTTCATGTTGACTGCAGAAAGTTGGTATATTTATTACTGACACTCAAATATTTTTATAGATGTAATATTATTAAAAATATTTGAGATAAGTATAAAATTTAAAAAGCTAAAGCTTGCCAACCGAGGTTAAATATCAAAAAATGTTTTAACTAGCATAAATTTTGATTGTTTGATTGTCTGCAGTAGTATGCAGATTTTTTTATACCCGATTGAAGGGAGGTTAGTGAAGCTAATGGCAACTAAAGCCTTTAAAAACGACAAGATAGAAAAGATAAAAGAAAGTATTGCAAAAGCAAAAGTTGCAATTGTAACTGATTACAGAGGATTATCTGTTGCAGAGATAACAGAACTAAGAAGAAGGCTTCAAAAAGAAGGATCAGATTTTACTGTAATTAAAAATACACTTGCTAAAATTGCAATAAAAGATACTGAGTTTGCACCTTTAGAAGACATGCTAAAAGGTCCTGTGGCTTTAGCTATAGGATTTGAAGATCAAGTTGCGCCTGCAAAAATTTTAACAAAGTTTGCAAAAGAATCAAAAAAGACTGAAATTATAGGAGCAGTACTTGATGGTAATGCATTAACTAAAGAAGATGTTAAAAAACTTGCTGAATTACCAAGCAAAGACGAAATTTATGCGAAAATGCTTGGCTGTATAAACGCTCCAGCTGCTGGTATTGCAAATGCTACAAATGGAGTATTAAGAGGTCTAGTTACAGCTATGGATGCAATTAGAGAACAGAAAGAGAAGGCTGCATCATAGTTATTAACTAATGTGTCAATTTAGATATATTGAAATAACTTGTTTATAAGTAAAAATTTTTAAATATAAAGGAGAAAAAGAAATGAGTGCTGTTGATGAAATTTTAGAAAAAATAGAAGCTTTAACTTTAATAGAAGCTGCTGACTTAGTTAAGAAAATGGAAGATAAATTTGGTGTATCTGCTGCTGCTCCTGTAGCTGCTGTAGCTGCAATGCCTGCTGCTGGCGCTGGTGCAGCAGAAGCTGCTGAAGAGACTGAAGTAAGTGCAGTTCTAGCTGGTGTTGGTTCTAATAAAATTAACGTTTTAAAAGAAGTTAGAGTAATTACCGGACTTGGACTTAAAGAAGCAAAAGAATTAGTTGATAATGCTCCAAAGCCAATCAAAGAAGGCATCAAAAAAGAAGAAGCAGAAGAAATTAAGAAGAAGTTAGAAGAGTTGGGCGCTACAGTTGAAATAAAATAGTATCTAATTTATACTATTTATTGATATTTATTATAGGTGATTATATTGATCGAAGGATAACAACTATAAAAATCCAACAAAAAATTGAATATTGAACATTAAGTTAAGGTCACAGGGGATAACCCACGACCTTGACTTGAATGTTTTTTACTATACTATATTACTAATAATGAGTAATGCAGTAATATTCTAATTTTAGTTAAAATTAGTGAACTACATATTAGGCGAGGTTTGTAATGGCTAATAAATATGTTGAAAGAGTAACGCCAAAGGGAATGGTAGCCCCGGATATGACGGAGTTACCAGACTTAACAGAAATACAGAAGAAATCATTTGAATGGTTTTTAAAAGAAGGTCTTAAAGAAGAATTACTTTCTTTTTCTCCTATAAAAGATTATACTGGACGTTTAGAATTACACTTTTTACCAAATTATACCTTTGATAACCCTAAGTATAGTGTTGAAG
The DNA here is from genome assembly GCA_028280605.1 of Candidatus Gastranaerophilales bacterium. Lineage (GTDB taxonomy): Bacteria > Cyanobacteriota > Vampirovibrionia > Gastranaerophilales > JANQFW01 > JANQFW01. Next base: position 26,152 of record JANQLL010000003.1, on the reverse strand, counting down.
AGGCAAGATTAAACGATGCAAGTTATACTAAACAATTGCGTATAATGATGCGTTTAGTTAATCGTGATACTGGTGAAATTAAAGAACAAGAGGTTTATGTTGGTGATATACCAATGATGACTGAGCGTGGAACCTTTATTATTAATGGTGCAGAACGTGTTATAGTAAGTCAAATTGTAAGATCGCCTGGTATATATTTTAAAAGAGATTTAGCTCCTACAGGAAAACGTATATATAATGCAACTTTAATACCTAATAGAGGAGCATGGTTAAAAGTTGAAACTGATGTTAATGACATTGTATATGTAAAAATTGATAAAAATAGGAAGATTTTAGCAACTACCTTGTTAAAAGCTCTCGGAATTAGTGCAACTGAATTTAATTCAGTGTTTAGGCATGGTGACTTTTTAAAGAAAACTTTAGATAAAGATACTTCAAAAGATTCTGATGAGGCATTAATTGAGGTTTATAAAAAACTCAGACCTGGTGATCCAGCCAGTGCAAGCGGTGGTAAATCTATAATCGAAAGTAGATTTTTTGATGATAAAAGATATGACTTGGGAAGAGTTGGAAGATATAAGCTAAATAAAAAGCTTGGCTTAAATTTACCCGAAACACAAAGAACTTTAACAGTACAAGACATAGTTGCAGGTATAGAATATCTAGTGAATCTTGTACATGATGAAGGTAATATAGATGATATTGACCATCTAGGAAACCGTCGTATCAGATCTGTTGGTGAATTGTTGCAGAACCAGTTTAGAATTGGTTTAACAAGATTGGAAAGAATAGTAAAAGAAAGAATGACTCTACAAGATGCAGAGACATTAACCCCAATTAATTTGCTAAATACAAAACCTTTAGTTGCAGCAATCAAAGAGTTCTTTGGCTCTTCGCAGCTATCACAGTTTATGGATCAAACAAATCCATTAGCAGAATTAACCCACAAAAGAAGATTATCAGCTTTAGGACCAGGTGGTTTGGCTAGAGAAAGAGCTGGATTTGCCGTTCGGGATATTCATCCTAGTCACTATGGGAGAATATGTCCAGTAGAAACACCTGAAGGACCAAACGCTGGTTTGATTGGGAGTTTAAGTACCTTTGCACGAGTTAATGAGTATGGATTCATAGAAACTCCGTATTATGTAGTGAAAGATGGTTATCAAACTAGTGAAATACATCATTTGAGTGCGGATGAAGAAGATAACTTCAGAGTTGCGCCTGGTGATGTTATGATTGACCAGGTAACTAAAAAAATAGCAAAAGAACAAGTGCCTGTTCGTTATCGAAGTGAATTTACAATGGGTGATGCAAATAAGGTTGATTATATGGGATTGTCTCCAATCCAGATCATTTCTGTTGGTACAGCCTTAATACCATTTTTGGAGCATGACGATGCAAACAGGGCATTAATGGGTTCAAACATGCAACGTCAAGCTGTACCTTTATTAAGAGCGCAAAGACCAGTTGTAGGAACAGGTCTCGAAAAAAGAGCGGCTCGAGATTCTGGTATGGTTGTATTATCTGGTGTTGACGGACATGTAGAACGTGTTACCGGTGATGAAGTTCAAATAATGGATAGCACAGGTCGAATTCATAAATATTCTCTGATGAAGTATATCAGAAGTAACCAAGACACTTGTTTAAATCAGAAACCTATAGTTAAAGCAGGTCAGCAAATAAGAAAAGGTGACCCAGTAGCTGACGGTGCTGCTACCGAATTCGGAGAACTTGCTTTAGGAAGAAATATAATGGCAGCGTTTATGCCTTGGGAAGGCTATAACTTTGAGGATGCTATCCTAATAAGTAATAGGCTGGTCCATGATGACGTATTTACAAGTGTGCATATTGAAAAATTAGAGATTGATGCTAGAACAACTAAATTGGGACCAGAAGAGATAACACGAGAAGTTCCAAATGTTAGTGAGGATAGCTTAAGGCACCTTGACGAAAGAGGTATTGTAAGAATAGGCGCAAGAGTTTATGCTGATGATATCTTAGTAGGAAAGGTTACGCCAAAAGGTGAATCTGAGCACCCACCTGAGGAAAAGCTTTTAAGAGCGATTTTTGCGGAAAAAGCTAGAGATGTTAGAGATAATAGCTTGAGAGTACCTCATGGTGAAGGTGGTAGAGTTGTTGATGTAAAAGTATTTGACCGAGAAAAAGGTGATGAGCTTCCACCTGGTGCAAATACTGTAATACGTGTATATATAGCTCAAAAACGTAAAATCAGTGTTGGCGATAAAATTGCAGGTAGACACGGAAACAAAGGTATTGTTTCTAAAATATTACCAAAAGAAGATATGCCTTTCTTGCCTGATGGCACACCGGTTGATATTGTATTAAATCCACTGGGGGTACCGAGTCGTATGAACGTAGGTCAGACTTATGAAACTCTATTAGGTATGGCAGCATATTTAACTGGTAATTATTACGAAGTTCCTCCATTTGATGAAATGTTTGGTGATGAAGCATCTATGGTTGCAACCACAGATGAAATAACAACTGGAATTGAACAAACTGGTTTAGATTGGGTAAATGAATCCGGTAAGGTAACTCTTTATGATGGTAGAACAGGAGATCCATTTGATCAGCCTGTATCAGTCGGGATGATGTACCTAATGAAACTAGTTCACCTTGTAGATGATAAAATTCATGCAAGAAGTACCGGACCTTACAGTTTAGTTACTCAGCAACCATTAGGTGGTAAAGCTCAGTTTGGCGGACAGCGTTTTGGAGAGATGGAAGTATGGGCTTTAGAAGCTTATGGTGCAGCTTATACACTTCAAGAAATGTTGACTATAAAGTCTGACGATGTAAATGGTAGAAGTCGCGCTTATGAATCAATCGTAAAAGGTGAAAACTTACAAAGGCCTGGTATACCAGAATCATTTAAGGTACTTGTAAGAGAACTACAAAGTATTGGCTTAGATATCACCGTGGCAAAACGAGGTGGAGCAGAGGTTGACTTAATGAGTGATACTGATGAAATTAGAAAGTCAGCACCAAAGCGGACAATTAGTGATTTGGATTCAGAGTTGTTAAATATCAATTTCTTCCAGTCTCCAGGTGCTTTTAGCGAATAGCTAAAAGTGATCTGACTAATTGGTTTTATAATTTGTATTCCTAAAAAATGAACAAGGGAGAAGGAAATTGTCTACTTGTATTGATTATTTTGATTATATAAGGATTGGTATCGCATCACCAGAGCGTGTATTAAAATGGTCTTTTGGTGAAGTTACCAAGCCGGAAACTATAAATTATCGTACTTTAAAGCCTGAAAGAGATGGACTATTTTGTGAAAAAATTTTTGGTCCGTCGAAAGATTGGGAATGTTATTGCGGTAAATATAAAAGAGTTAGACATAAAGGCATTATATGTGAGCGTTGTGGTGTTGAAGTTACTGACAGTAAAGTAAGACGTCATAGAATGGGGCATATTAAATTAGCCGCTCCAGTTAGCCATATTTGGTTTTTAAAAGGCATTCCAAGTTATCTTGGTTTGCTTTTGGATATGTCTTTAAGAGATCTTGAACAAGTAATTTACTTTAATAGTTATATAGTGGTTGATCCTGGAGAATCTGATTTTAAGAAAACCCAATTATTAACAGAAGAAGATTATGATAATTATTTAATGGAACATCCGGGTGAAACAAGTTTAAAAGTTGGTATCGGTGCAGAGGCAATAAAAGAGTTGCTAACCGAAATCAAATTAACTGATTTAATTGAACACATTAGAAATAGTTTGGCTTCAAGTGGAAATTCCGTTCAAAAAAAAGCAAAACTGATAAAAAGGTTGCGTTTGGTTGAATCTTTAGCGGCGAGTAATACTGATCCTACTTGGATGATTATGGATGTATTACCCGTAACTCCACCTGATTTGAGACCAATGGTTCAATTAGATGGTGGTAGATTTGCCACAAGTGATTTAAATGACTTATACAGAAGAGTTATTAACAGAAACAATCGTCTTTTACGTTTATTAGAAATGGGTGCTCCCGAAATAATCGTAAGAAACGAAAAAAGAATGCTTCAAGAGGCAGTAGATGCATTGATTGATAATGGTAGAAGAGGTAGAACCGTAATTGGTCCTAACAATCGTCCATTAAAATCATTAAGTAATATAATTGAAGGTAAACAAGGTCGTTTTAGACAAAACCTTCTTGGTAAAAGGGTTGATTACTCAGGAAGAAGTGTTATTGTTGTCGGACCTCAGTTAAAACTCCATCAATGTGGCTTGCCAAAAGAAATGGCAATAGAACTGTTTAAGCCTTTTGTTGTTAATAAACTAATAGAACGTGGTTTTGTACAAAATATAAAATCAGCAAAAAAGAAAATTGAACGTGGTGAAAATATAGTATGGGACGTACTGGAAGAAGTAATTGACGGTCATCCGGTACTGTTAAACCGTGCACCAACTTTGCACAGACTTGGAATTCAGTCATTTGAGCCTGTATTAGTAGAAGGTCGTGCAATACAGTTGCATCCTTTGGTCTGTACAGCATTCAATGCTGATTTTGATGGTGACCAAATGGCTGTTCATGTCCCATTATCGATTGAGGCGCAAACTGAAGCTAGAATGCTTATGTTAGCAAATAATAATATTCTTTTACCTGCAACAGGTAAGCCGGTTATTACTCCATCTCAGGATATGGTACTTGGAATTTATTACCTCACTATCAATCCAAATGCAGATAAAGATGTTGAAGGATATTTTGTAGACTTTAATGATGTTATTACAGCTTTTGAAGCTGGTGTTATAAAACTACATTCAAAAATCACTGTTAGAAAAGAAGATGGTGAAAGGGTTGTAACAACACCTGGTCGGATAATATTCAATATGGCTGTTCAATCATCTATGGTTGGCGCTTAAGCAGTTAAACATCATTAAGTTTTAATTAAAAATATAAATAAGAGGTAAATTAAAAAATGAGCAGTTTATTACCTGGTAAAAATAATAAAAAATCATTAGAATATATAAATGAAATAATGGATAAAAAAGCTCTTAATAAACTTTTATCCAGCATATTTTTAGAATATGGAACAGCCAAAACAGCTTTTTTAGCTAATACATTGAAAAATTTGGGCTTTAAGTATGCAACAAAAGCAGGAACTACTATATCAATCGCTGATTTGGATATTCCAAAAGTAAAAAAAGATATGTTGAATAAAGCAGAAGATGAAATAGAAAGAGCTCAAAGTCGATATCTAAAAGGTGAAATAACTGAAGTTGAGCGTTATACAAAAGTTATTGACACCTGGAGTGAGACAACTGAGAAGTTAACAAAAGAAGTTGTTAAGAATTTTGATAAAATGAACCCCGTGTACATGATGGCGTTCTCTGGAGCAAGGGGTAATATAAGTCAGGTTAGACAGTTAGTTGGAATGCGTGGTCTGATGGCAGACGCACAAGGTCAAATTATTGACCTTCCAATTAAAGCAAACTTTAAAGAAGGCTTGAGCGTAACAGAATATATTATTTCAAGTTATGGCGCAAGAAAAGGTCTTGTTGATACAGCGTTAAAAACAGCTGACTCTGGGTATCTGACTAGAAGGTTAGTCGACGTTGCGCAGGATGTTATCATCAGAATTAATGATTGTAAAACAACAAACGGTATTTTAATGACAGCAATCACGGAAGGGGAAAAAGAAATTGTAACTTTAGAATCTCGTTTAATAGGTAGATCTCTTTCAGAAGCTGTATTAGACTCTGATGGTGAATTACTTATGGAAAGAAATGCTATAATTGACAGAGATAATATTAACTTAATACTTGATGCAGGTATTAAGCAGGTCAAAGTTAGATCTCCATTAACTTGTGCTTGTGAGTACGGTATATGCCAGAAATGTTACGGGTGGTCACTGACAAATAGCAAAATTGTTGATGTTGGTGAATCTATCGGTATTATTGCTGCACAGAGTATTGGTGAGCCTGGTACACAGTTAACAATGAGAACCTTCCATACTGGTGGTGTATTCGCTGGTGCATCAAACGTTCAAGAAATTAAAACTGAAGTATCTGGTAAAGTTGAAAATAGAGTAGCAACAAGAGAACTAAGAACACGACACGGTGATAATGTTCAAGTTAGTGTTAAAGACGGTAATATTGTTGTAGTAGATTCTGCTGGTAAAAAGCATAATTATTCGATACCTCAAAATGCAACTATTAAAGTTAATATAGGAGATACTGTAAATATTGGTAATGTTATTTCTGAGTTTGACCCTGGGGCAATACGTGGTGACGCAAGTCGACTTACAGAAAAAGCAACAAAAGATATTACAGCTGATATAAGTGGCAAAGTAACTTTTGAAGGCTTTGCTATCGACGAAAAAAGAGATAGACAAGGTAACATAAGTAGAACTGCTAATAGAAGTGGTATTGTTTGGGTATTATCCGGCGATGTTTACAACTTACCTGCAGGTTCGTCTATTTTAGTTAAAGATAATCAACCTGTAGTTTCTGGTTATCCTCTTGCTGAAACCATTACCGTTAGTGAAAATGGTGGTGAAGTAAGATATGGTCTTGATTTAGAAATTGATGAATCAGAGCAAGCAGGAATCACTACGAAGAAAATAGTAAATGGTAAAGAAATCACTATTGTAATTGCATCAATTAACCCTGATAATGCAATATTAGAAACAACTAAAAAAGAAAATATTTGGAGAGTTGAAGAGACCGGTGAAACTTACGTAGTTAAGTCGCCTGAATGTACTATTGTTGAAAATGGTATGATCATAGCTGAGTTGATTGATGAAGAATATGTGGTAAACTCAAGTGGTGAAATTAGATACGATGGTATTGAAGTAGACGAGCACCATGTTGTTACATCTCCAGGAAATGTAATATTTATACCAGAGGAAATTCATCAGGTAAGCAAAGACTCTACTTTAAAAATGATTGAATCAGGTACATATGTAACAGCCGGTACCGAAGTTGTAAAAGATGTTATTGCGCACATTGATGGTATTGCACTTATAAAAGAGTTCAATGATATCATACACGAAGTAATTATTGTACCTGGTGAATTACATAAAGTTGATGATTTAAGTACTTTAAAAGCTGAAGACAGCGAAATTGTTGAAGCTGGAGCAGAGATTGCAAAAGGTATAGTGGCTGAGAAAAAGTCGATGGTAACCATTTTATCTTCAACTCATGAAGAAATTAACAAGCTTGATATGGACGAAGATATGGATGAAGATGTCGAAGAAAATGTTGTACCATCTGTAGAGTCAGTGGAGATCTTGTTAAGACCTGTTCAGGAATTTGAGATTAAACCTAAAGAAGTGACTATCAAATTTAGTTCGACTGAAGATGAATTGATTAGTATAGTACCGGTTACTCAACTTCAGTATAGAGATGGCAGTAGAATTAGGCAGCTTGACGGTGCTTCATTGACAAGAACAAGTTTGGTTCTTCAGATGCAAGGATATGTAAGTCATTTAAAAGGTCTTGTTGAAATATCTAATGCTGATGATGAAGAGAATAAAAATTTAAAAATTGTTGTACTAGAGAATTTGATTGTTAGAAAAGAAACAGATGATTCTGCCCGTGGCAAGTCTTCTTTACAGACAGAGTTATTGGTAGACAACGGAGCAATTATTGAACCGGGTACTCCAATTTCTAAAACCCAAGTACTTGCAAGAAGTGAAGCAAAAGTATGTTTAGGGCAGGCTGGTGAAACTGAAGCAAGAAGGCTTTTATTAGTTCCATCTGACCTGGAAGAAGTTGTTGAGCTAAAAACAAATCCGGTTGTAAAACTCGGTGATCTAGTAAAAGTTGATCAAGTTTTATCAGAAAGTGGTGAAACTGCAAAATTATCAGGTCAAGTGTCTGAAGTAACTGATAAATTACTTAAGATAAGAAGAGGTAGACCTTACTTGATAAGTGTGGGCGCTCAATTGCAAGTGGATATAGAAAGTTTAGTTCAGCGTGGTGATTTACTGTCAACTCTAATTTTCGAAAGACAAAAAACCGGTGATATTGTACAGGGTCTACCTCGTGTAGAAGAACTGTTAGAAGCAAGAAAGCCAAAAGAAAATGCGGTTTTAGCCGAGTGTGACGGTGTTGCTGAAATAGAATTGGATGAGGACATTGAGCGACTATTTATATTAAATGAAAATGGTCGTCAGGAAATTAAAATTCCGGTTGATGCGAACCTTATTGTAAGTGATAAGCAGGATATCATTAAGGGACAAGCTTTAACAGATGGTCCGTTGAATCCTCATGATATTATCAGGCTTAGTGGTGTAACGTCTGTTCAACAGTATCTTGTAGATGAAGTACAAAGAGTATACCGATCTCAAGGTGTAGAAATTGCTGATAAGCATATTGAAGTTATTGTTAGACAGATGACCAAAAAAGTTAAAATAGAGGATTCCGGTGATACAAAACTCTTACCTGGTGAAATGGTGGAAATTTATTCTGTCGACGCTGAAAATAAAGATGTCGAAGATTTAGGTGGTGTCGGTGCTGCTTATAGTCCTGTTTTATTAGGTATAACAAAAGCCAGTCTTAACACAGAAAGCTTTATATCTGCTGCTAGTTTCCAAGAAACTACAAGAGTATTGACCGAAGCTGCAGTAGAGGGCAAGAAGGACCAGTTAAGAGGATTAAAAGAAAACGTAATTATTGGTAGATTGATACCGGCAGGAACTGGTTATTATCACTTAAGCCATTCTGATGAGGCAGCTGAAAAAGAAAAGCAGCAGCGTGCATCCAGAAGTAATGCGAGAAAACCTTCGGCCATACTGGAAGAAATTGAAGGTATGTTTGGATCACCTGATTTTGGTCTCGATCAATAATCAATAAAAATATTAAAAATAAACATATAATAAAAGAGATTGCCAATCTGGCAATCTCTTTTGGTGATAGTCATCACCTTTTATAGTTATCAAGAGTCATTGACTGGGTTAAGGTGTAAAGTTTAATTATAACTTTCTTTCAGGGCTACTGAAGGAGATAACTTAGCACTTTCCCTGCAGGTGACAGCAGTTAAAAAATTTCACTACCGCCTTTTATCGATCGTAGTTTTTCAAACATCGGTCGATAAAACAAACCGAATAAAAAAAAGACAACGATTAACCCCCCTTTGCATTGCAAAAAGTTATCGCTGTAATAAACTGTCTTGATTTTTACATCAAAGCCCGCTAATAATGGGGTTTTTTCTTGTTTAATCCTTCTTTTTTACTGTTATTTATGTCTATTATATTATTATTTATCTGATTATTTTCATCGCTATAAGTATATTCTTTAATAATATTTTCTTTTTTATCATTTTCTAAAATAGTAGTATCGCCTGCTGAAGCAGCACCGGCCACCTTTGCATCAGCGGATATTTCTTTGTAAATCTTTAAACCTGATAGCTTTGAGCTGCTGAATGCGTTAACTAACTTGTACTTCCCCTGTTTAATATTTTTAAGTTTATTTTTTGCACTTTCTTCCAGTTTGCGCTGACGTGCTTCCTTCCTTGCCTCTTCGCAGCATTGCGCAACAAATTTGTTGCGTTCTACAGCCATTAGTTTACGTGATTTGCGACGTTGAGCATTAATTACCCTTTGCTCATAGTCACGATTTTTACAATCTTTGTAATACTCAAAGTGTTCATTGTACCTTTTCTCTTCCTGTGCTGGTGTTACAGGTTCATCTTCCCATGTTTCGTAGCTGAAATATTTAATTTCGTCTTCTTGGTATGGGTCATAGTATTTATCTCGTGCCAAAGCAAGATAATCATCTTTATAACAGATGTTATGCTTGACTTTGTCGAGTCTGAACTGAGACTGACGTACACAGCGAATTTTATAAAGTAATTCTTTGTGTGCGTCTATTATTCTAATCAGAGGATTGTCAGAGTAACCCTCCCGGCGAGTGGGATAAGATATATCATTTGGTTCTGAATTTGAACAATCTTTAGGAATCGGCAGGTGCAGTATTTCTTTTACATTGCTGTAACTAACTTGATCAGGTACATTATCCGTAAACAAATCGTGATTAAAGTTAATTTGCTTTAATTCTGAGAGAATTTTTTTGCTGATATTTGTCAGTTTTTTGAATAAGTGCAGGTCTTCCGGGTTTCCTTCAGATAACTCGCACTCATTGATTGACCATGGTCTTAGCACTACAAACTCTGTTGGCAGTTCCAGCCTATGATCAGCCATTTGCTTCATCATTAATGGTAATAATCTTGAAAATTTATGACAGTCATCGAATTTATCTTTTATTACTTCAATTTCTTCAAGAATTTTTTGGTTCAATTTATTTAGGTTATTAACTGCGTGAATCTGCTGTGTGGAGAATTGATTTCTTATTTCGTCAGGTATTTTGGTGCTGATAAGAGAATAAGCTTTATCTGCAAGACTTTTTAAACCTTCTCCCGTTGTTTTAAAGCTTGGTCTATCTGGCTTTGGCTTTCTTGCATTCCATTTTTTGGCTGCTCTTCTTTCTTCAACACTTTCTATAATGTTCATTGCAAAGCTTTGAAGCCCCATGTTTATAAATTCCATCTTTTGAATCAGGAATTTACTCCAGTTGCCGGTTCGCATTATGTGCATATATTCTTTGCCGACTGTATCAAATTGCATTTCTGTTGTTTTTATAGCTTCTAGCAGGCGGTCTTTGTAGCCCATTAGGTCACAGTTTTTGGCAAAACGACGCAGCAGCACGATTTTATTACGCAGTCTGTAATATAGGATTGATGCGTATTTATCATTGTTCTTTTGGCTTGTGTCTTCAGTTTTTGCGCTTTGTTTTTCCAATCAACCAGTCCTCGGTCTTTTACTCCTAATTTGATTTAATATATTTTTTACTTATTTAATATATATTATAGCAGTTTATAAAAATCATTTCACGATGGATTTCTGGTTTTCCGAAAAAAGGGCTATTTTGTTAATTTATTGTTACATTTATAGACTGCCACTTAACTTGGCTTTTCGTATTTTGCCTCGTTTATAATTCTATTTTTTTTAGATAATTTTATTGGGGTATTATTAAATTGTTTTAAATATTCATTAACTGCATCAGCTTCTGACCATTCGTATGTTATAAAATCTTTTTCCTTTTTTAGTGAATCCATTCCTTCTTTGCCTCTAAAGAGGAATTCGTTATAAATCGTAGAATAAGTCTTATTTGGGTCTGGATTATTAATATTTATCGGGCTTAGTGATCCATCCGGGTTTTTTATATTTAATTCTTTAAGTTGTTTGTCTTTGCCGATTTTATAATTTAACCCGGACACTTGCAATAATCCCGGTCTGTATGGATAGACATTTAATGATTTAATTCCTTGCTTAATAGCATCTACGAGTTCAGTCTCTTTTAAATTTACCTTGTAGTTATTTTCCCTAAAAGGAAGCATCTCTCTTATGTCTCTATCTGTAATGATGCCTGCATTAATATCTCTTCGTATTTTGGCTGAATTTGTTATAGCTATTTGTGCACCGGATTTTATTCTAATAGCGTCAGTTACCAGGTTTGCAATTGGATTTTCTTGTGTAAATGGATCTTTTGGGGTGCATGCTTTTGAAAATCTTGCTATAGTTGTTGCTTTGCCTAAAAATAAGTCTTTTATATTTTCAACTGCATTTTCCTTTGGCCATTTGTTAACGTGATTAATAGAATTAAATGCTGATTTTATGACACCTTTTTCGTCAAAAACAATATCTAAAAGTCCAAAGTATTCACCGTTTTTGCCGGCTTGGGTAATAATTACCGGTTCACCGGCTGGGGATTTTTGTAAATTTTTACCGGGCGTTATCCCATTAATTTTATCGTGAGAATGCCCTCCAATAATAATATCAATATCAGAAACATTTTGAGCTACTTTTTTGTCCAGTTCGTAGCCTAAGTGTGAAAGTAAGATAATTTTATTTACGTTTTGTTCTTTAAGTTTTTCTATTTCTGTTTTTATAGAGTTTAAAGTGTTTTCATAGTTATTAACTGTCACCCCTGGCGTTCTGTGTTTAGGATTTATTACTTTTTCAAAATCAATAGGTGAAGCCCCTATTATTCCGTATTTATGACCATTTATTTCCTCTATATGAGATTTTTCTATTTTTTTATTTTTAAAGCAATTGTCTATTGCGCTGTTTTTATCAGCTATTATGTTACATGCCAAATATTTTAAATTTATTTTTTCTTTAAAAATGAATTCGGGGAGTTTTTTTAAGTCAATTTTTTTGTGGGTTATTAAGTTATATTTGGTGATATCCTTTAAAAAGTTTCCCCATTCATTATTTGGAGTACTTTTTTCTTCAATATTTTTATTATCAGCGGATAAAAGTTCAGGAAATTTTTTATAGTCAAGTTCATGGTTTCCGATAGCACTATATTTTATTTTAAGGTTATCATTTAAAAATTTTTCCCATAGACTGTTTTTTTCTTTTTTATCTCCAATATTTACGTCACCGGCGGATAATTTTAGTATATCAATTTTTTTATTATCTTTTTCAAAAGTATCATCAAATTTTTTAGAGACATTTATCAGAGAATTCATGCAGGAAATGTTGCCGTGTATGTCATTAATATAAAACACGGATAACTTTGTGTTTTTATCACTTGTATTAGTTGATTTAAAAGTTGTTTGCCTATTTTTATTATTTATATTTAGCACTCTGTATCTTCCTGAAAAGATTATCCAAGTATAAAAAATAAAAACAAAAAATTATTTGACTATTTTATATAAAAATTAGTCAAATCTGAAAAGAAAAGTAATAATATTATAATTATTCGGCTAAATAGCATCTTCTACAAACAAGCGTTCATCTTCCAGGAATTTTTCTAAATCAAGAATGTTAATAACATTTTTGTTATTCAATAAAACTTCAGAAGAAACAAATCTATTTTTATCAGATGAATTTGTTTGATTTTTTATTATATCTTTACTATCTATATTTATAATATCAAATACATCATCTACAATTATCCCTATTTGTATTTTGTGAGTTTTTACAACAATAATTTTTGTTTTTTCTGTTATCTGAGATTTTCTTATTTGTAGAAAAGATTTGATATCTATAATAGTAATAAATTCCCCGCGTAAGTTTATTAATCCCATTATAAATTCCGGGACGCATGGGATGGAGGTAAGATTAACTGATTTTATTTTACGAAATTCTTTTATATATTTTAAGCTAATACAATAAACTTCATTATTTAAGCAAAAAGTAACAAATCTGTTTTCATGCAGGTCAATTTTATCTATATTTACTTTTAGCTCTTTTTCAAGTTTTAAAGCTCTATTTTTTAGCTTATCTAAAGAATAGCTGTCTTCCGGGAATAAATTTTTATGCAAATTAGTGGAAAGCTCAGCCTGTTCTTCTTCCAGGTCTAAGCCTGTTAAATTATCCGTGATTAAATTTATATTTAGTAATGCTATTAATTCGTTTTGGGTTTTATAAATGCCTTCAATAAATTTTTTTGTGGATTTGTAAGGTAGTGATTCTATAAGATTTTTATTTATCTGTATAACGTCTTTAACTGAATCAACGATTATTCCAATAGGCTTTTCGTTTGTATTTATAATAATAACTTGATGTTCAGTTGTATAATTATCAGGAAATAGTCCTAGAAATTTTCTTAAATCTATAACACTAATAATAGTTCCGCGAAGATTCATTACTCCAACTATATGTGTGGGAGCTTTTTCCAGTATGGTTAGGTATGGGAGTTGAACAATTTCAATAATCTGAACCGCAGGAATGGCATATACTTTATCAGACAAATTAAACGCCATGTGTAGTTCAGTTGTTTTTTCGAGTGAAATTTGATTAATTGTCATATAATCATTTTTCATACTTACTCTGGTCTATAGTATTCAACTCTGTTTCTACCGTTTTCTTTTGCGGTATATAGAGCTTGATCTGCCCTTTGAATTAAGTCTTGTTCATTTTTAGTATCATTGGTTAGGCAAGCCACACCAATACTTACTGTTATACTAACATCCCTATCTTCATGTCTTAGCTTTTTTTCTTCAATAGATTTTCTCAGTCTTTCTATTGGAACAAAGATTGTTTTTAAGGATGTTTCCGGTAAGATTGCAACAATTTCTTCGCCGCCGTACCTGGCTACAAAGTCTGTTTTTCTTAATCCGTTTTTGATAATTTTTGATATTTCAGCTAGTGTTTTATCTCCAAACTGGTGTCCGTAGGTATCATTAACGTGCTTAAAGTGGTCAATATCTATTAATACCAGACTTAAATCATCTTTGTATCTTTTAGCTCTTGAGAATTCTCTTTCTAGTACTTGCTGGAAGTATCTACGGTTGTATAGGCTTGTTAATCCATCTGTAATAGCAAGGAATTTTGTCTCTGAATACAGCCATTTAATACGCATTAGTATTTTTAATTCTTCAACAATTATGCTTAATAATTTTGATGAATTATATTTATTCGGGCCAATGTGGTATAAACATAGTCCTCCTAATACTCTGTTGGCAAATTTTATTGGAATAATTGTTTTAGATTGAAAATCCGAAAGCTTGTTTATTGTATTAATTTTTAGTGTTGTTTTTTCGAATGTTTCATATCCGGTAGCGCCTTTTTCTTCATCCGGTGCGTCGTTAAAGATCTCTTCAAAAAATTCTGCCTTTATATCATGAGTGATAATTTCATTTATCTCAACATCACTTGTGCTTATGCTTAATAATTTTTCTTTTTTGCTGTCTCTGTCATTAAAGAATATACCGGCTACGTTATAGTCAAGTATAGCTGATATTAAAGAAAAGAAACCACTTTTAAGAACTTTTGTATTGCGAACCATTTCAGATAAGTTTCTGAATTCATTGATAATGGTAGATTCAATTAATGATTGGTCAAGCAAGTGCTTAATTCTTGTTTGAATATAATCCGGTGGAATTGTATTTTGTACCTTGGTTAGTTTTTTTCTTTCATCTTCACTGATTGTAGGTACTTTATTTAATACTTTTTGGATTTGTTTGATTAAGTTATTTTCAAAGTCACATTCTTTAATTAGAAAAGCATCTGCTCCGGATCGCAGGCCCCAGAACTTACTAATTTTTTCTTTACGGTTTGTAATTAAGATTATAGGTATATTTTTTGTTATATTATCGTTTCTTAACAGTCTGCAAAGCTGAAAACCATTGATTTCCGGCATGAAAATATCAGAAACGATTAAATCCGGCAATGTTTGGTAGGTGATAGAAATTCCTTCCGGACCATTGCTGGAAGTTAAAACTTCATATCCTGCCTTTGCTATAAACGTTTTTAAACTGGTAAGCTGTGTTAAGCTGTCCTCTATTAATAGTATTTTTTTCATAATAGTTAAGATTATTTCTAATTTGTAAACTAAGTTGTTCCTATTATAAAATAAAATCGAGTATAATAAAAGGTATTTAATGAACATATATTGAATATTTTTTTATATGAACAAAAAAGATGAAATAATCAAATAGGATTCATTAATGTTATAACATATTTAAAGAGGCTTATTGTAGAATTTTTTTTAGTAGTGGTTTATTGAGGGTTATATAAATTATGTTGAAAAATTTAAGCTTAGAAGAAAAGGTCAAATTAACAACAAAATTCAATCAGATTTTGTTTTTTATATTAGCTGTATTATCAATAACAGGTTTTTATAATATAAAAATATTTGGAAAAGGTGAAATCGTATGGAGTCTGGTTCTTTTATTGGTCTGTGTATTAGCAATGATACTAGTGGAAGTATTAAAGAATTGGCAAAATAAGACAATCTCCGAGCCTATTTATCAAGCTGTAGAGCATACTAACACTGCATCCAGTGATGTAATTGATGAGACTACAAAGCAGGAATTGGCAATAAACAAACATTTAGAACAATTAAAAGATGCTTCTGATATTATAGATAAGTTAAGAGATTTTTCTGATAAGACCAAAACAAATGCGCAAAAAGTTGCGGAAAAGTCGCAGGAAGCATATTTAATGTCCAGTAAAGAGCAAGAAGCTGTAAAGGCAAATATTGAAAAGATGCAAACTCTCAAGCAAAAAATTGAAATTATTGCAGAATTAATTTTGGAATTGAGCGAACATACTCAGCAAATAGGAAGTATAATAGGCGTTGTTGAGGATATCACCGAACAAACAAATATGTTGGCCCTAAATGCAGCCGTAGAAGCAGCAAGAGCAGGTGAGCATGGCAAAGGCTTTGCCGTTGTTGCAAGTGAAATTAGAAAATTGGCAGATGAAAGTAAGCAGTCAACAGCAAAAATAACTTCATTGATCTATGATATTCAACAAGCTACAAATTCTACGGTTATGGCAACAGAAGAAGGTACTAAAGAAATTGAATCAGGCGTTGACTTGGCTCATAAAATTGCACAAAGTATAGATGTATTAAGAAATACCGTTAATGAAACAGTAGAATCTGTAGAGGGCATTGTAAATTCTTCCGGGCGGCAATCTAATTGTACTGTAGAAATTTCTGACTCTATTGATTCCATAAACAACGGATTATTAGAATTTGCAGATAGTATAAAAACAAACAAAAAAGTTTTAAGCGGTTTAATAAATGTATCAAATTCATTAAAAGTGAGAATTGTTGGTAATCAAGATTAAGAAAAACGGTGAGCTATGGATTTTCTTGAAGAAGAGTTTGATGAAGTATTAAATATTTTTCGAGATGAAAGTGAAGAGCATATACAAAAATTAAATAAGAATCTTCTTAAAATAGAAGAAGATCCTACTAATCTGCATATTATTACTGAATTATTCAGGGAGGCTCACAGTCTTAAGGGGTCAGCCCGAATGATAGGGTTAACCGCAATAGAAAGCCTGTCGCATAAGCTTGAGGATATAATCGGCTCTGCCAGAGAGGGCGGGTTAATTATAGATTCTGATATAATTGATGTTCTTTGCAAAACTGTTGATTGTATAGCATCTATTGTTGAAGAGTCCATTAATACAAAAGGTGGGTACAGTTCTCCTGAAGTTGATCAAATTGTACAAGAATTGCAGGCAATAGAAATAGTAAAAAAACAATCTTTTGAAACTTCTGCTATTTCTAACCTTTCCGAAGGTCCTGTACTTTTAAAAGGTGATGAAGAAACAATAAAATTTTGTGAGCGTAATTGTAAAGTAGTTATAGATATACAACAATATTCAGATGAATTGAGAAATGATCTTTTGAATATTGATTTAATTACTGATTTTCATAATGATATTGGTGATTTATTTATTAAAGTGCAAAATTTGGGTAATAATTCAATAAAAGATTTGATTCAAGATTTATTAATAAAGCTTGATAGTGTAGTTAAGGGGAGTGGTTTTTTATTAGAGTCGGAAGCTGATGATATTGATGAGATGGTTGGCTCTATAGTTGAATTTTTTAAGAATGTTTTAAATATTGATGATTTTGATACTCTGCAGATAGAAGACCAGGAAGAAGTTTTAGAAAATATTGCGGGGCAAATAGGGCTGGTAAAAGATGAAGTAATAAAGGCTGACATTGATACTGAACCTGTTAAAATTCATAATTATGATGTTAGTAAGCATTTAATGGAATTTTTAGAAAAACTAAAAGATAATTGTAATTCTTTTTTGGATAGAGACTTAAGTGCTACAGATAATATTTTGGCTATATTAAATAATTTGTTATCAAATTGTATAGAAGAGAGGCACGCAAATCTTTTAAATAAGTTTTTGGATATTTTTAGTTTTTTAAAAGAAAAATCGATTATACCGGATGCGGAAATAGGTGATATTTTAAAACAATGTATAGAAAGTCTGGAGTTGTTATTGTTAAGCCAGGATGATTCGCTGATAGAAGATCCTGAGTTGATAATACAAAGGTTAGATATAATTTATCAAATGTTAAAAATGTCTGTATCTGAACAGTCAGAAAGTGATTTTGTTGATAGAGAAGAACGTATAGATGAAGTTACCTATAATAATATGTTTTTATCTCCTGCTCCTTCTGATGAAGTTGCTCCTCATATTATTAGAGATGAGCCTCAAGAATCAGATGAGCAAAAATCTTTTTCAAATTCTTCTCAAAATAATACAATAAGAACTTTAAGAGTTGATACAAAAAAGCTGGATCAACTGGTAAATCAGGTAGGTGAGTTGATTATAACCAAAATTAAAGCAAAAGAGCATTTAAGTGAAATTGAAAAGATAATGACCGGTGCAGAAGACTGTCATAGAGAATTAACCAAAGCAAAACAAATCGTTAAATTTTTGGATAAAAGACCTGTTCGACCTCAGGATTTGCCTTCAGGCACATCAATTTATTCTCAAAATAAAAGTATATCAACTATTTTTGAGGACAGTTCACTCCAATTATTAGAGTTTATGGATAAGATGAATGCTCTATATAAAACAATTCAAGAAGATGATGCAAGATTAAGCTTGATTGTTAATGAACTGGAAGAAAAGATAAAAAGTATCAGGGTATTACCGCTTGCTACTATTTTTCATATTTTCCCCAGAATGATAAGAGATATCTCAAGAGAGCATGAAAAGGAAATTGACTTTGAAATTGTCGGTAGTCAAACAAGCGTAGATAAAAAAATTATAGAAGATATAAAATCACCTTTGATGCATATAATAAGAAACTCTATTGATCATGGAATAGAAACACCGCAAGAACGGGTTAATAAAGGTAAACCTCCTGCAGGTAAAATTCTCCTGGCTGCATATCATTTAGAAAATAGTGTTTTAATTGAGATATCAGATGATGGTAAAGGTATTAATCTTGATGCAATAAAACAAAAAGCTGTTGAAAAAGGCTTTTTAACCTCAAATGAATTAAACACAATGAGTAATGAACAGGTTATGAATATAATTTTTTGGCCGGGCTTCTCAACTGGTGAGGCTGTTACAGATTTATCAGGTCGAGGTGTTGGTTTGGATGTTGTTTATTCCAAGATTATACAATTGGACGGTAAAGTAAATATTAAGTCTGAATACGGAAAAGGTTGTAAGGTTTCTATTCAATTACCCGTTACAATGGCAACAATTAATTCATTTTTGGTTAGTGTTAATAATCAAACTTTTGCTATTCCTACCGGTTCGATAAAAACAGCTTTATTATTAAATAGTCATGATATTTTTCATAAGGAAGGCAAAGAAACTATATTGGTAGATAGCAAGCCTGTTCCGGTTTTTTACCTCTCTGAAATATTAGAAATGCCCCATTGTAAAGTTGATTCGGAAAAAATAGTTGTAATTGTCATAGAATCTGATGATAGGCCTGTTGGTTTTATTATAGATAAGCTTCTTGGAGATCAAGAAATTCTACATAAAAATTTAACCGCACCGTTGGTCAGAGTTAGGAATGTTGGTGGTGTTACTACTTTGGGCTCTGGTGAGTTGTGCTTAATTTTAAATGTTAATGATTTAATCAAGTCTGCTTATTCCAGTATTGGTATGAATACTAGTAAACAATCAATAACTAAGGAAGAAAATCCGGCTATTAAGCGCAAAAAAATATTAGTTGTGGATGATTCTGTTACTACAAGGATACTTGAGAGAAATATATTGAGGGCTGCCGGATATGATGTAACAGTAGCTATCAATGGTCTTGATGCCTTAACCAAAGTAGCTTCGGATAAATTTGACCTTATTGTTAGCGATGTAGAAATGCCTGAAATAAATGGATATGAATTAACAGAAAGATTAAGAAAAGATGATAACTTTAAGTCTGTACCGATTATTTTGGTAACATCTTTGGCTTCGGAAATTGATCGAATGAAAGGCTTAAAGTTAGGAGCTAATGCATATATAACTAAAGGTAACTTTGACCAGGAAGAGTTATTGTCATCTATTAGAACATTGATTTAATTAAATTATGAATAAAAAATTAATTGGAGTAGAAAAGCTTTTAAAGCTATATGAAAGAGAATTGGATCATGCAAGGCAGGTCAATCATCTGTCTATGATCCTATTTGATAAAACTGCTAAGTTATTGCATAACTTTGGAGAGCAGGAAAGAGAATATTTAAACGCAGGTTCATTATTACATGATATAGGTTATTTTATTGACGCTAAAAATCATAATAAGCATTCTTATGACTTGATAATGCACAACGGTATTGCCGGCTACACAGAGCAAGAGCTTTTGATAATAGCTAATATTGCCAGATATCATAGGGGGAAGCCACCTAAAGATGATCATAAATGTTATGATAGCTTAATTGATAATAAAACAAGAAATTTGGTTAGAAAGCTGAGTGCCATTTGCAGGCTGGCAGATGGTTTGGATAGGGCTCATATTTCTATAGTAAAAGATATAGATTGCGTTTATGATGAATTTTCTCATATTTTGCATTTGATAATAGAAACCAGTATGCCCAGCAGTTTAATGCAAGTTTTTGCAGCGGAAAAAAAGAAGAAAATGTTTGAAAAAGAGTTTAATTTAAATGTTATGCTTAGGCTTAAATAATCCCGTCAAGCGCCCTTAATACTTCGTATGTTAAACCTTTTTCTGATAACTCTTCGGCACTGAGGCCAAAAAGCGAAATTAATTTTTTTGCATCATTGCTTGATGGATTTTTGCATAGTTCGGCATAAGCCATTTCTATGGCTTGAGTCCTTGTTATTTGAAGTTGATTTTTATCATTTTTTGCCTTAGCAATTATTCTTTGTTTTGATTTACCCAAAATAATCTCCTACGGCTTGATTTTTCTTTTTTAATTTTACCTTAAAAATACTTATACTGCGTGTGAGGATTTTTTATTTATTCATTGAATCTTTCATTTCATCCAAAAATTTAACCGCCATTGTTGTGTTATAACCATATCTTTGTTTTATAACTTTTACTGCGTTAATATCATCACCAGATTGGCATAATTCTAGAATCAAATCATCTAATTCTTTCTCTTCAGCTTTATTCCAGCTTTTTGTCTCAAGCTTTAGCATCGAATCTATGAAGTAATGGTATCCTAATATATTAAGAGTTTTTTTTATACCCGGTATTATATTACTTTTAGAGGTTTTCCAGTCAATTCTAATTATGCCGGGCTCAGGAATATTTACAGGATAATGTTTGGATTTTGAGTTTATAAAACCTTTTTGGGCAAACATGCCATTTCTTTCTTTATTAAGAGCTTCTTTCAGCTCAGAGGTTTTATTATTATTTAATAAAATATCCAGATAAATGTTTTTATGTTTTTCACTTCCACCTTCACTGCCGGGCAAGATATTTATAGAATACACATCATATACTGATTTTATTTCAGGGGCTGGAATAAAGATAGCCTCAGGAGTGCTATCAGAAAAATGGCTATTCATGTATGACCTGTATTTAATATATAAACCATCGTCAGATACTTTTATAATCCAATTAGTTTTTTTTGTTGTGGCTAAAAAGCTGTTAAAAGTAATTAAAAATATCAAAGGGCTTACAAGAGCCATTATAAAAATAACAAATCCGCCAATAAGCTTAAACACAAGACTAAATAGGGACTCAAAGTCTAATGAAAATGAAAAATTAAAGAAATTGCCTGAGTTATAGGTTATACAGCCCCAGAAGATGCATAGACCCAAAAATATAAGAGAAAAAATGAAGGAGGGTAAGCTTGACTCTTTGAATGTGTGATTTATTTTATTTTCATCAATATCTTTTAAATTTAAAAATTGCATATTATAATTTATCTAAAATTTTTGGTAGTGGTCTATCGATCTCTGATGTTTTTAATCAAACTTAAGCTATATCAAAACTTGTATCTTAACTTATGTTAAGTATGGCATGTAATTCCATAAAAAAGGAATGGTACAAAAATACCAAAAATTTTTGAATATCATTTAGATTGTATAAGCCTTAGAAATTATTTAGTATATAATATTAAGAGAATATATTTATTCTGTTTCAAAATTAAACTTAAGACTACTATTGTCAGAGATATGTTTATTTTATTAGCTTTAACACGATTGAATAATCTGAAAAGTATCTTAGAGTTAGTTTAAGCATCACGAGGAAAAAAGAATGTCTAAGGCAATCAATTGGCCGGCTCAATTTTATGATGAAGTAACTAAAGAGGACCTAAATGTAGAAAAAATAGCACTAAGATTGGGAAGCTTATATTTTGATAATGAATATTATAAAGAAGGTGAGATTGTAAATATAAGAGTAGACAGTAAAATTGTCAGAGATGCAGTTATTTCTACAAAGATGCGCTTGATGAGGATAAAAGACTTAACAGAAGAACTTGTATTTAAATATAAAAAAGATATCCAATCAAAGGACAAAATAATTGATTTTTTAGCGAAAAACTATAATGAAAGTGTTGATGATGATACAGTTGTGACAGTAGTTTTTTATAAAAATCTTTCAAATTTAAACGTAGAAGAAGCAGATGATCCGCATCTGTAATAAATTTTGTAAAAAAAATTATTGATTTTGTAATTTTTTGAGGTTTAAACGTTTTATATTAAAGTGTAGGTTAAAATAAAGGAAAGTTTAGAGAAGATAAGCTTAGAGCAGTTAAGTTTACAATATTAAATAAAAAATTCACGCATACAGGCAGGGTTTTTAATTAACAATTTTACGTAAGGGAATTTTTTGGTATGAAGAATCTAAAAAAGAAGTTAAAGTTTACCAATAAACTAAAAAGATTAGGGCCTAATTTTAAATGGTTATTATTTACCAGTAAGCAGGACTATAAATTGGGATCTCAGTATTTAAAGTTAATGTATCCGGATTTAGATGAAAAAAATGTTGCTTCGGTAGAATTGCTTAGAGATATGGTAAAAAATTCTTTGCTTAGGGAGTTTTCACCTGAAGTAGAAGGATCGAGGTCTTTTGAACTTTTAATAGACGCTGTAATGCATAGAATTCAAAAGAAAACTTTTAATGTTAAAGAGTTAGTAGAATTAGATGAATTAGACAGTTCTGATAGTAAATAGTACTTTTTGGGGTATAAAGCTAGCTAAAAATTAAAAAATTCTAATTATTTAATTAAAAAATTAGAGTAAAGTAATAATTTCTTTTTATTGCTTTACTTTTGTTTATATAATTTATGAAAATTCAAAAATAGGTTGAAATTTTATAAAGAACACTATACCATGATATAGTCTCATATACTAAAGGTATAGTGTTCTATGTCTTTAGTTTAGTTTAGTGAAAAATTTAGCGAGGCAGAGATATGAAAACTTTATCTCTTTTTATTTGTGGAATAGCTGTTTTGGTGTCTGTATTTACTCCTTTGTTGGAAGCTATTGAAGTAGCTTTCGATAATACAAAGGGATTTTATGAGGCATCGATGGAAAATTAGCGTTGTTTTTGGACTAAATTTATTTTCTCTTTTCAGGAAAGGCGGTTTAACTGCCTTTTTTTTTATTTAAAGATGTATTTTTTTACTGATTATACATACTATACGGACATACAAACTTGTTTGTTTTATAATGAATTTAGGTAGGTAATAAAGTTTTAAATTGAAAAATAAATTTTTTAATAATATTGTTAAATTAAGCAAACAAAATAAACTAGGAGGAATTTAGAGAATGCAAGCTGCAAACACATTAAAATTGTACTATGACAAAGACATAGATAGAAATCCTATATTAACTAAAAAAGTTGCTGTTTTAGGCTTTGGAAGCCAAGGGCATGCACACGCTCAAAATTTAAAAGAGTCAGGTGTTAATGTTTGTGTAGGCTTAAGAGAAGGTTCTAAGTCTAAAGCCAGAGTTGAAGAAGCAGGACTTGATTGTAAGCCTTTTGAAGAAGCTGTAAAATGGGCTGATGTTGTAGTCATTTTATTACCGGATACAGTTCACCGTGAAGTTTATGAAAATCATATCGCTCCACATTTAACAGAAGGAATGTACTTAGGCTTTGCTCACGGATTTAGTATTCTTTACAAAGAAATTGTTCCGCCTGCAAATGTAAATACATTTATTGCTGCTCCAAAAGGTCCTGGTCACTTAGTAAGAGCTGAATACAGCAGGGGTAGAGGCGTACCTGCTTTAATTGCAGTTGGTCAAAATCTTTCTAATGATACATTTGACGTGGCGCTTGCTTATGCAGGATCAATTGGTGGCGGGACTGCCGGTATAATTGAAACAACCTTTAAAGATGAAACAGAAACAGATTTATTTGGTGAACAAGCTGTATTATGTGGTGGTGCATCAGCATTAATAAAAGCAGGATTTGAAACCCTTGTTGAAGCAGGATATCCGCCAGAGATGGCATATTTTGAGTGTTTACATGAATTAAAATTAATTGTTGATCTTATTTACCAGGGCGGTATCGCTGATATGCGTTATTCTATAAGTGATACTGCAGAATTTGGTGATGTGACAAGAGGTCCTAGAGTAGTAGGTCCAGAAGTTAAAGTAGCAATGAAAAAAGTTTTAGAAGAAATTCAATCCGGCGAGTTTGCTAAAGAATTTATTAAAGAAAATAATGATGGAATGCCAACACTTAAGAGAACCAGAGAAGAGAATAAAAAGCATCAGATAGAGCAAGTTGGAACTAACTTAAGAAATATGATGAGCTGGATTAATGACGATCAATTAATAAACGATAACGAAAGATAATAAACTTTATTATATAGAATCAAATTTGCTCAAAAGGCTGCCGACAATGGCAGTCTTTTGTTATAAGAAATTAATAAAAAATGCAGACTTCTGTCTGCATAGAAAGTTTGGTTAAGATTCGAGTTAAAAGTTAAAAATTAATATATATATAATCGCAAGAAAGGAATGTTATGTTATCTTGCTGATAATATAGTTCAATATATTTGCTTTCAATATTTTGTTTTTTATCAAAGAATGATTTGTTAATTTTATCTAAAGAAGTATCATTTAAATTTAATAAACAAATTAAATCAAATGAATCAATGTAATTAGGAGTTAATAGAAAATTAGAATTTTTGATATTTTCAATTTGTTTTTTTATCTGGAAGTATTGCAACTCTAGTAGGCTGCAAGATAACTGTTTGGTTGTTTGCTTTGTGTTATAGCTATTATTTATATTGTTGAAAAAAGATGGTTTTTCAATTTTGCATATTTTATTTAAGTATTCTGCCTCAAAGTGTATTTTAGCCTGAGTAAGCTGATAGCTGGAATCCTTAATATTTTCTAAAAGAGGATTAAATATAGAATATGTTAAATTTTGATTAGGGCTAATTTCTATATCAAATGAAGAATTTATCTCCATGCATTCAAATACACGAGGTGTTTTTAGTTTTAGTTGCTTATTTTGACTTTTTTGTAGCCTTCCTTTTTTATAAAGAGATAATCCATTGTTGTTAATTATATTTGTTTTAATTTTAAGCGATTCAACTGCTTGAAGGTTATTTAATAATTGTACATTAAAGTTTTTAACCAAATAGGATTCAAGTATTTCCTTTAAAATGCTACTTTGATAAAATTTGTTGTGTTTAAGGTAAGTTTTTACATTATTTATTTCTGACAAGTTTTTAAATAATTTATCTGTGTATGCCTGGGCGTGTTGATTAAAGTCGTCTATATTTTTATTAACTTTAGAAAAAATAATGCTGTTTTTTATAGAATGTTTAATTAATTCTGTGCAAATTTCGGGCTTAAGGTTTTGATCCCTATTAAAAATATTAATTTTGTTGCCAAAATTATTTTTAAAATTATTTGCGGGAATGTAGTAATGACTAATTTCTTCTAAAAAATTTTTATTTAATATATTGTTAGAAAGAAGCCATTTTGATAAGTCATCTATAGAGTTTTCACAAAAATAATCTAAAAAATTGTTTAACAGATGAACTTTTTGCAAGATACTAATTAGCTTATACTTGTCTATAAAGTAGAATGTATCTTTATGTATAACCATATAGTTAAAGTTCATTTGATTTGGGCTAATATAAATTGGTGAGTTAAATGTACACTCTGTATAAATCATCAATAACTCTCTTTATAGTCTTTTATCCTAACTCTCTTCAATTTTTATTATAAATACTTATTATATAAAAGGATATAATAAAAGAAATTGCATGTGGTGAACATATTTTCAAGTTTTTATAAATTAAACTTAAATTTTAAAAAAAAACTTTTTCCCTGGAATAATAAAGTAAATTTAAATTAATATTTGAAAAATAAAAACTTAGTAAGTTTAGGTTTTTATGTGTTATATTATTGTTTGTAGTTAAAGAAAATAATATACTAACTCGAAAATACTTTTCAGATTATTCAATCGTGTTAAATTTAATAAATTAGACTATTCTCTGAAAAGAGTAATCTGAAATTTAATTAATGAG
>JANQLL010000228.1 GCA_028280605.1 Candidatus Gastranaerophilales bacterium | reverse complement strand
AACGCTACTCAGACTAACAACAATATTGGCAATGGGGATACTACACAGGCTGACAATAACGTAAGTAACGGTACAACAATTCAAGCTAACAACAACGTAGGCAATGGCAACGCTACTCAGACTAATAACAATATGGGCAATGGGGATACTACACAAGCTAACAACAACGTAGCTACAACACCTGCTACACCAGCTAAGACAAATACTCAACAAACTAACGTATCAGTAGGCGGCGATAATGTTAATCAAACTAACGCAGCTGTTGGCAACACAAGTAACTCAAATGTAAATTCTGATACATCTGCTAACTCAACCGCTTCAACATCTGCTACTGACTCAAATACTACAGATACAGGCGTAATTGATAATTTAAATAACGCAAAAGGCATACTCGCTCAAGTAAGCGAAAAAGAAAGAAAATTAGTCCAAGATGTAGATTTAACTCAAGAGAAAAACGGTAAGCCTTTATACATAGTGGCAGAAGGCTCAAAAGACAAACAATATCACATCTACAAGCAAAATAAATCTAAATATACTTGCATCAAAAGAATTGAATACGGAAACAATAACTTATATCCGAAAGGTAAACAAGAATATGAATTAGACTCCGAAGCAGAAGTATATAAAATTACCTCAAGATATAAAACAGCTTCTCCTTTAATATTAGACACCAACAAAGACGGTAAAGTTAGCGCCACACAGGGAATGGGCGTAGATATCAACAACGATGGTAAAGCTGACGGAGCTGCTACAGGCGGAGACAAAATGTTAGCAATGGGCGACCTTAATAAAAACGGTAAAATAGACGGAACCGAAGTATTTGGTAACGAAACAGTAAGTCCAATAAGCGGTAAAAAGTTAAATGCAGCTAACGGATTTGAAGCACTTAAACAAATTGCGCAAGAAGCTCAAGATAAAACAGGCGATACAATTATTAAATCCGGTAGCGTAGACGTACCTGCCCTTAAAAAAGCATTAGAAAAACTAGGTGTTAGCTCTTTAGGTTTAATAGACGGCAACAACGTTACTAAGCTTGAATCTTTAGGCGATATTAAATCTATTAATACCAAGTATGAAGAGCAAGAAGACTTTGGACTGGTTCAACACAGACAGTTAGGCTCTTACCGCAGTACTGATGGTAAGAAACATAAAGTAAATGATGTTTGGTTCAAATTATCGTAAAAGATTTGAAAATTAACGATACTCGCTGATCAAAGCCTTTATTTTAGAGGCTTTTTTATTTTTTTAAAATTTAGTAAATTATAAAAATAAAAAAAACGTAAAGCGAAATAAACTGTAGTCAGTTGGAGTATGATAAACTTATATATAGTTCATATTAAAAGGATTGAGAGATGGAAAAAAATATAAACAATATAAAAGACTTTTTAAAAAGCAAAATAAGCCCGCCAAAATACGCACAGCTTTATGCATCCAAAAACTATGATGAACTGAATAACGAATTTTTGAGCATGTGGACTTATTTTTGGAAAAATAATATCTATGAAGTTGATCAGGAGCTTAAGCAACTTTTAAATTATTTTGTGGAAAGTTTTTTATATTATTTTATAAAGCCTGATCATGAAATAACAAACGATCAGAGCATAAGTTATCTTAAATATAATTCAATTATATCAAATATCGTAGCAATATCAGACTTTAAAAATACTGATTTTCAACTGGAAATTCTAAAATACTCGCCTAATAATTTTATAAAACTACTCACTCTTTATTCTATGAGAAATACAGTCAAGTTTGAAAGCGATAAGTTTTTTGATGTAAGCCCATATCATGCGTCCTTATGGTATTTTTATTATACTTGGATAAATGACTATGCTTCTGAAACTACATTTAACAATATTGTCGAACACTTACACAACGTGGACAACAGGCTCAAGCTTGCTACTACTATGTTTCATGAAGCTTATTTTTGCTGTACCTATTTAGGTATTCATAATGATAAAAAAATAAAAAATAAAATAAATAACATTTTAAAACCTGTATTGCAGGATATACAAATAAATAATACCCCTAACAAAGAGAAAGTTGCTATTGTTACGGGTAAGTGGGTTCCGACAACCGCTGTTTATAAAAGTTGCTTTGGATTTATTGAGTCGATGAAAGATGACTATGATCTGACATTGATTCATCTGGGACCTGAAAACCCAAGAATAGATACTTCAATATTTAAAGAGGTAAAACAAATAAAATTAAAGGGTAATAGTCTTGAAATACCTGATGATGTGAAAATAAATGATTTTGCATTTGTTTATTTTACAGATATTGGAATGATGCAAGAGAGTATTTATCTTGCAAATATGAGATTAGCTCCTATACAAGCCGCAGGTTACGGACATCCAGCCAGTACATATGGCGCAGAAATTGACTATTGGATTGGTGGAGAACATGTTGAACTGCATGATATGGCCGGTGATAATTATTCAGAAAGGCTCGTACTTATTCCTGGCTTGGGGCAACATCCTGTTTTACCTACCTTTGAAAGAAAAAAATCGAAAAATAAAAAAACTAATAAAATAATAATAAACTGCTCTTGGGGCATCAAAAAAATCAATTATCCTTTAATTAGTTATTTAAAAGAGATACTTGACAGGTCAAACAAGCAGCTGTTATTCAGATTTTACGTTAGTGGCGGTGCTTTATACAGATTTAATAATTATATTCCTTTTAAAGAAAGTATTGAAAACATACTAGGCAAAGATAACGTAGAAATTTTCGCAGAAAAAAAATATGATGAGTACATGGAGTTAATGGAAGAAGGCGATATATCTTTGGACTCCTTCCCTTATGGCGGTTACAACAGCATTGTTGACTCTATTTATCTTAGAAAGCCTTTTGTATCTTTTGAGGGAGATAGATTTTTTAGTAGGGCGGCATCGCAGCTTTTAAGAGAACTGGATTTGCCTGAGCTTATTTCTGCTAATAAAGATGAGTTTATTGATATAACTGTAAATCTTATTAATAATGATAATTACAGAAAAAAATTAAATAAAAAGCTTTTAGATAAAGACCTTAATCAGACTTTGTTTTTCTCAGGGCTAGATAAAAACTTTAAATATGCTGTTGATTATTTGATTGAAAATCATGAAATTATAAAAAATGAAAACAGCACCGAGCCTGTATTAATCAGCAAGGTTATGGGCTTAACTGTTTAGGACTATCAAAATTCTAATATACTAACTCAAAAATACTTTTCAGATTATTAAATCGTGTTAAATTTAATAAATTAGACTATTCTCTGAAAAGAGTAATCTGAAATTTAATTAATGAGCTGTATATTACCTAAAATCCCCCACCCATAAACATTGCTCTTGCTGCTCTCATTGAACTTTGAATACCCATTACTAATTTTCTTCAAATATCAATTCTCTTTTTGATTTTATACCAATTTGCAAACAAAAAAGTATTAATATATAATGACTTCTATAGTTAATTAGCTATAGGAGAAGTTATGAGGCCTAAAAAGCAGTTTCCAA
>JANQLL010000226.1 GCA_028280605.1 Candidatus Gastranaerophilales bacterium | reverse complement strand
GGAACATTGAATGATGAAGAAATGGTTGATTTACTCTATAAGGGCTTAGAAAAAAGCAGGGAGCAGCAAAAGAAACTGGCAGAAGCGATAAGCAAGGGGGTAAAACGCTGTTACGAAAGTAAAAGACTATGCAAAAAACCAGCCTGATGGCTGGAGATTTAATGTTTGTTTAAAAAGAAAAATATAGTTTAAATAATATAGGAGAACTAGACATATGTCAATAATGCCAATTAATTTAGAAAATAATCACACTCTTAACTTTTCGGAGAATGAATTTAAGAATGTAATAAAAGCTCACTTTTGCAAGGATGCTACAGATGCAGAATTAGCATTAGCCTTCATGGTTTGTAAACAGCAAAATCTTAACCCTTTGGCTGGTGATGTACACTTAGTCAAGTATGCAGCTAATCAAAAATTACAAATAATTGTTTCAAAATATGCATTCCTTAAGAGAGCAGAGCGAAATAAGAATTATGACGGGTTCAAGGCTTGGACAGAAGGAAGTGGAAGTGATTTAGTAGCAAAATGTGAAGTGTACCGCAAGGATAGGGCAAGATCAATATATGCAGAAGTCTATATTGAAGAGTATGATCAGAAAAACAATATGTGGAAAGATAAGCCTAGAACTATGCTAAGAAAAGTGGCAATAACTCAAGCGCACAGGGAAGCGTTTCCAGATGAACTTGGCGGCTTATATTGTGAAGATGAAATGCCAGAGTTTGACAAAAATCAATATCCAAATGGAATAGAAGAGCAGTCCAAACAAGAAAGATCATTTATAAGTGATGGTCAGCTCACTAACTTTTGTATAAGGCAGCAAGAGCTAAGCTTAGAGGATTCATTAGTGAAAGATATGCTGAAAGAAAAAGGATTTAGCCCATCAGGCAGCAGAAAAGAAATATATGTTGATAAATTTTTGACGGCTAAAAAAGAAATGGAAAAACTAGCGAAGCAAGGGGCATAGCCCGAGGAGGAAACAATGGAAGATAATCAATGCGCATGCAAAATCAATCAAGCTCTAACGAGGCAAAATGAAGAGCTTAAGGAGCAAGTAGAAAGCTTGAAAACTACTCAATCAAGGCTACATAAACAAAACCAAAGTCATTTGATATTGCAAGCCGAGAAAGGGCAAGAGATCAACAGGCTTAATAAAATTATCGAAAACGCAAAAAGAATTTTGGATATGGCGGAAATAGAATTTTAACCAAACTTATACCTTATAATTTATAACTTATTCCCCTAGGCGTTGAACGCCTTTTTTTTAGTGCTTATCGTACTGGTAGGCACTAAGAAGGAGGTGGAAACCATAGATATGGCAATGACAATGATGGAAATAATATTATATCTGTCATTAATAGCAGTAATATGTGCTTTTGCTCTGAGCTTATATTTTGCAATTCGCTATGTTTTCGCAAGTTTGAAATTTGAAAAATCAAAACAAGAGTTACTTAAGTATGGAGATGAGGGGCGCAAGGCTCTTGAGGAAATAATGAAAAGAAAAGGAGCAAATAATTTTGAAGATATTTAAAACAATAATAATCTGGTTTTCTGGTGGCGTATTTATAATCGCATGTATTCTTTTGCTATGCGGATGTTAGGAGGAGCAATGAAAATACTATGCCGGCCGGGCTTGCATGACTGGGAAAAATACAAGTCCTGGGGTGTCTATGATGGCAGAAAGTGTAAAAGATGCCTTAAAAAAGAAAGCACTGATGAAGCTGTAGAGGTGTCAGTTGATACGATACAAGACTAATCCCCTTTATTTATCCCTCATCGTCGAGGGATAGGTTAAGCGGATAATTAATAAGCGATTCTAAGACAGTGTAAGCCGTGGGGCGTTTGCTGTTGCTCCAGTGGGAGCGTTTCGCTACATATTGGAGAAAAATAAAATGGCGCGAC
The DNA here is from genome assembly GCA_028280605.1 of Candidatus Gastranaerophilales bacterium. Taxonomy (GTDB): domain Bacteria; phylum Cyanobacteriota; class Vampirovibrionia; order Gastranaerophilales; family JANQFW01; genus JANQFW01. The sequence continues at coordinate 3,161 of JANQLL010000226.1, read as the reverse complement.
AAAGATTAATTAAGCCTGAGTTTTGGACAAATGACCAGCTTGCAGAATGCTCTTTTGGTGCAAGGCTTTTATTTATTGGCTTGTTGAATTTTGCGGATGACAACGGTTTGATGCAAAAGCGATTCAAGAAAATAAAAATGTCTATATTCTCAGGTGACAATGTTAATGTAGAAAATTTCATCAAGGAACTGTCTGATTGGGAGTTAATTAAGATATATAAAGTCGACGGACAGGAATATATCTGGATAATTAATTTTTCAAGACATCAACGAATTGACAGACCCTCTTATGTTTACCCGATTCCTGATAGTTCGACTCTTGAAAAATATAGTTATACTTTGGATTCCAGCGGGAAGATCAAGTATCAAAAAAAGGAACACAATGAATCTAAGAGTGATCGACAACAATTCGACGATCATTCGTCGAATGATCTAAGAACGCTCGACGAGCAATCTAAGAATTTTGTACAAGATAAGTTAAGAGAAGATAAGTTAAGAGAAGATAATCCAAAAGAAATCTTTATAAGCCGTTTAATCGAAAATGGATTCAAGGGCAATAACATGGAGCATGAGCGGGAGGCGGGATTATTATTTGACAGATTAATCAGTGATTACCCGAAAGTTGATTACATCAGCGTCACCAATCGTTATGCTTCGGCAAACAAAAAAGGCTTGAGAAATCATGTTATGAAAATTCAGGCAATATTTGAAGATTTGGAAAAAGAACGAATGAAAACTAATCCGGTGGGCTACAAAGCTAAAGGGGGATTGTTTTAATGGAATATCGGGCAAAAATGCAGGAGTTAGGAATTGTTGCAACTAAAACAGGCAAGTATACGTGTCCTAAATGCAGCTCACAACGCAAAAACAAAACTGATAACTGTTTATCTGTAACCTTTGACAAAGAAGCTGTTTTTTACAAATGTCATCATTGCGACTGGTCAGGCGGTATGCCTTACAGGATTAAAAACACGCCACAAACGCAAAAAAATTATAAAAAGCCTAAAATGCCTAAAATCACTGATAATAAGATAAAAGTTTATGAATATTTCAAGGACAGAGGCATTAGTAAAGCTACAGTAGACAAATTCAAAATTGATTATACAGGCAAAGAAATTATTTTCCCGTATTACAAAAATAACGAGCTTGTTAACGTGAAATACAGAGACGGCAATAAAAAATTCAGACAAGAAGCCCACACTGAAAAAACCTTTTTTGGTATGGATTTAATAACGGACTTTTCACGGCTTGTAATAGTTGAAGGTGAAATTGATGTATTGAGTTATGCAGAAGTTGGCATTGAAGCCGTCAGCGTGCCTCAGGGAGCAAGCGAAAACAAGCTGGAATGCATTGAAAATTGCTTTGAATGGCTAGAAAAATTCAATGAATATATTATTGCTGTAGATAATGATAGTGCAGGCGATAAATTGAAAATGAATTTAATCAATCGTCTTGACAAAATAAAAAGTAAAACAGTTGATTACAAGCAATTTAAGGATGCTAACGAAGCCTTAACCGGTGGCGGTGATTTAAAAGAAATAATAGCGGATTCAGAATATATTGCTCCTGATGGTGTTATTACTTTTCTTGACTGCATTGATGAAATATTAGACTTCAAGGAAAACGGTTATACAAAAGGGTATTCAACAGGCTGGCAAAGTATTGACGAGAAATTTACTATCAAAACAGGTTATATGATGGTAGTAACCGGTTACCCGTCAAGAGGGAAATCAACATTTGTAGATAATATGCTTTTAAATTTAAGCGAAAAATACGGGTTAAAACATTTATTTGCAAGTTTTGAAACAACAAATGCAAGACATTTTAGCTCTTTAGCTCAAATGAAAACCGGTAAAAAAATTAAAAATATTACTGATACAGAGGAATTTACAAATGTTTTTAATTTTATCGCTGACCATTTTTTTAGATTACAAACGTCGAGAACATGGAACATCGATGAAATTATAGAAGAATGCAAGCTTGCGATAAGAAAATACGGCATTAAAACATTAGTTATTGACCCTTACAACAGGCTTGAAGGCACTCACGCTGAAAGAGAGGATAAATTTATTGCGTCTATGCTCTCTAAACTGGCAATGCTATGTAAACAGCTAGATATATTAATAATATTCGTAGCTCATCCCAAAACTCCAACAGGGGAAAGTGCACCGACTTTATACAATATTTCTGGCGGTGCTAACTGGTACAACATGACCGATTACGGCTTGATTATACACAGAGATAGAGACGATTTGACAGGCAAACTAAATAATGTCGCTGAAATCCATGTAGCAAAAATTAAAGATTTTAATATTGGAGACCCCGCAGGTGGCGTTGTAAGTCTTAGATACGACCCGGACAAATTTAAGCTTGCAGATATGAACAGGAGCTATTTTTAGAGGAATTTAAAATGCAAGATTTAAAAAATATAATAGTCAGAGAATATTCTCAAAGTCAAAATTGCAGACATAGACACTCTTTATATGAGCATATCGAAAGTAATATCAGATGTAAAAATAAAGGTTTTATTAACGATTGGATAATTTTTGAATCTGAAATAAATCTTGATGATTTTATTAACGCAAATCCAGAGCTTAAACCTTTTGTCAGGTATGCATAAGCAGATGAAAAAAACATCAATGAATGAAGACATAGGAAGGTTTGGTGTAAAACGCTACTCCAAAAAGCTAAACCTAAGCTACAAGCTCACAAAACAAAACAACAAGCTATCCGCTGTCTTTGATGACGGCGTTTTTTATGGTCACAAAGAGATCAAGGTGCTTAATAGCTGCAATACTGAGAGCTTGCAGATGGCTCATAAGATCAAAAAAGAATTTGGAGGATGGATAATTGATAGTCAAAATAATGGAGATAATTAATGATTGATACAATGCTAATAATGCTTGCAATGCTGCTATGTATAGCTATTTACTGGCGGAAGTGCAAGACTGATAAGAAACTGAAAGACAGAAACAATCAATTAGAGAGCGAAAACAAAACCCTTGTTGATCATAGCAAGCATCTTGAGTTTGAAAATGATCAATTATGGCGTCTGCTAGAAGAGCTTGGAACTGAAAAGAAGCAGCGTGAAATTGACACAGTTGCTTGTATATCCATTCAGCCCGTGCTAGTTGTAGCGGGGCAGGAGGTGGCTCAAGAGTC
>JANQLL010000174.1 GCA_028280605.1 Candidatus Gastranaerophilales bacterium | reverse complement strand
AGAAACCTCCATAGGGATATCTGCGATAATGGGGAATTTTATCTTTACTTCGAATTTTTCTTCAATATTTTTAATCCACGCAATGTGTGAATATACGCTATCTACGCTTAGGCCAATAAGCTTTGTATTTCTTTTGTCAAATTCATCCTGATTGTCGGCAAAAGCCATAAATTCTGTTGTACAAACCGGCGTAAAGTCAGCAGGATGAGAAAATAATACTACCCAACTATCCTTACAAAAATCTGCAAAGCTCATTTTGCCATATGTAGTTTCAATATCAAAATCAGGAGCTTCTTCTCCTAGTCTTGGGCAATTACATATTTCATAAACTTCTTCAGCGCAGGTACTTCTCTTTTCTTTCATTGTCTATCTCCTATTATATCACTACTTTTTATTGTTATGTTGGCTAAAGAATACAATAAAAAAATTTGATATATATGTAAATTAACCAGACATCTAACTAGCCTGGATTATAATCTTTCTTTGTTTTTCTCGAGTAAAAATTATTTGATAATCTGAAAAGATATTGCAAATATGTGGAACTTAAGCTAAAATATAATTCCTTAAGTCAAATTTAAACTATATAATTTTTAAAAAGTAGTTAAAATATTACTATTTAATTTAACTATAAAAAAACTACCGCAATTAATATAATCACGGTAGTCGCTCTAAATCTCTGAGCGAAAACAGCATTGTCGTCTTAACGCCTTAGGTCTAACTAACTCTAGGCGCATTTAGAAATAAAATGTCAGGACAAGTAAAGTATTTTTGAGTTAGTTTATCTATCCGGGTAAGGTGAATTATTTTTTAGGTAAAGTGAATGCAGAATTTTTATACTGCTAATCCACATCTCCCTGTGGGTAAACAGGGGTAATTTATGTTTTTTTCTTTATTAAGTCAAATTTAAACTATCTCATTTTTTTAGCAATAAAATAACCCGCTTTGTTTATTTGGTCTGCGGGTTTTTAAGTTTATAAAATTTTAACTAAAAACTACAGACCGCTCAGCTCTTTCCTCCTTGTTTATTTTGTTTGGTATTACTCATCATTGTCATTAGTTTTTACCTTTAAATTTATGACAGACCCCATCTAAACCAGATGTCGACCTATTTGTATTTGTTTGTAAAATTAGTATACAACAAACATATTTTTTTGTTAATAATTTTTTTATTTTTCAACAGAATTTAAAGTTGATTGAAAACCTTTAGATAATTTTTTAGTCGTAAAGCTTTTATTTGTGGATAATTCCAGTTCTATTTTATTTTTGGCATCAATGGCTATATTTGCAATGAACATGTAAATATTAAAATTGCTAAAATCAATAAAGCTTTATTAGTTGGTTTATTCATTTTTAACCCCTACTTATATAAATAATACCTTTTCTTCCTGCTAAATTTTTCACCCTTTTGAAAGTCTAATATTTTTTTAGGATTTCTAGGATTATATTTAATGGCATATTTTGAGTTTATTAAATCGTTTTTGGCTTTTTTTATAAGCTGTTTAAATCTTATTTTTTTAGTTTCAACATCTATTCTATTAGATTTAGAATCAATATTTAACACTTTATATTCGTTAGGGTAAGTCACAATCGAAGGCATACTCATATAAAGTATATTGCCCCTTTTTTCTGCGTAACTAACGTGATGATGACCGCTAATTACCATTTTTACCTGCGGATAATTAGCAATTAATGCTCTAAATCGCATTGCATTAGCCAGCATGAAGCTTTTATCAGGATGAGATTTTGTTTTGTAATGTATTTTTATGGCAGGGTGGTGCATTAATATTATTATAAATTTGTCTTTATTATCGTCTAAAACATTATTAAGCCAAAGTAATTGTTCAAACTGAATTTCCCCGTATTTAGAGTTAGCAACTGATGTATCTAGTCCTACCAATAAAAAACCTTTTACCGGCTCTGCTTGCCAGTAAGTATTGTTTTTTAGTCCATGTCTTTTAAATTCTCTGGTAAAGTCAAATTTACCCATCTTTTTTTCAAGGTCAACATCTCTATCTCCCAATATTACATTATAAGGAGCTTGAAGAAATTGAAGAGAATCTAAAAATGTTGGCATACTTTCAAGATTTTTATTTTTATTCTCCAGCAAATCACCGCCTAAAACAATAAAGTCTAAATCCTTTATTTTATTTAAATCACTAATAACATCTTGAAATATAACAAAACTTTCGTTATAAAGCACCCAACCGTCTTTTTTATTTTCTGTAGAAAAATGTATATCAGGCAAAAAGACCATTTTAAATTTTTTTTGTTTTGCCTCGGCAATATTAAAAATTAGGTTTAACCCTATTATTAATAAGGTTAAACCTAATAAAACTGTTTTATATAATTTATACATTAAAGTACAATCTTATCTGCTCTTACGTCTTCTTCGCCTAAGTCAAATTTTTTATGAATTGCTTTTATTGCATCATTTTCTCTACCTCTTTCAACGAGACAGCTGATTTTTATTTCACTGGTTGCAATCATTTTAATGTTAATATTTTCATTTGCAAGAGCTTCAAACATATCAGCTGCGATGCCGGGTCTATCTATCATACCTGCACCAACAATGCTGACTTTAACAACATCTTTATCTATTACAACCTCTGTTGCACCAATTTCTTTTCTTACATCCTCTAAAATTTTGATAGCATTATCAAAATCAGACTCTGTAACTGTAAATGCAATGTTATTAGCGTTTATCTCTTGTACATAAGACTGTATAATCATATCTACACTTACATTATTCCTTGCAAGCGTGCCGAAAATCTTTGCTGCTGAACCTGGAGTATCTGGTACGCCTAATATTGCTAATCTTATCTGTTCATCATCTGCGGCTACACCGCTTACTGCTCTATATAATTCCATTGATTCTGCTCCTATTACTAAAGTGCCTAAGTCTTGTTGTTTGAATGTGCTTCTTACTCTTAATGGTACATTAAATTGTTTAGCTGTTTCTACAGCCCTTGGATGTAGAACATTTGCACCTACTCTTGCTAGTTCTAGCATTTCCATATAAGAAATTATATCAAGACGTGATGCATCTTTTACAATTCTTGGATCAGCTGTATACACACCATCTACATCTGTATAAATATCACATCTTTCTGCTTTTAGTGCAGCAGCTAACGCAACCGCAGATGTATCAGAACCACCTCTGCCTAATGTTGTGATTTCTTTTTCTGGGGTAACCCCTTGAAATCCTGCAACAACTATAATTTTATTATCATCTAAATGCTTATTTAAGGTATCTGTTTTTATATCTACGATTCTGGCTTTAGAATGTATTTTTTCTGTTATGATACCAACTTGACCAGCTACAAGACTTATCGCTTCACAACCTGCTTCTTGGATAGCCATTGTTAATAATGCAATAGATACCTGCTCACCTGTTGACAGCAACATATCCATTTCTCTACAGCTGGGTTTAGGTGTAATTTCTCCTGCTAATTTTACCAGGTAGTCTGTTGTATGCCCCATTGCCGAAACAACAACTACAACTTTATTTCCATTTTTCTGCTCTTTAATAACAGATTGTGATACATTTTTAATTTTTTCTGAGTCGGCTACTGAAGTTCCACCGTATTTTTGAACGATAATACTCATTGTTTTCTCTTTCTTAAAAAACTTTGTAATTTAACTGCATATTACTCTCTTACGATATATTATACTATTTTAATAATTTGAAAAGTATTTTTTAGTGATAGTATAAAATTAACTAGCCAAAAAATCTTCGATTTTTTTTGAATAGTTAAGTTTTGTAATACATTTTTTTAAGTACTCAATAAGAATAATTTTATTTTCTGGATATTGGGCAAATAGTTTTTTAAAATCTGATTCGAATCCGTTGGTATCTCCAAGTCGTGCTTTTATATATGCTTTATTAGCCAAGGTATGAATATGATTTTTGTCATAGGATAAGGCATTTTCATAATATTCCATTGCTTTTCTGTAGTGGCTTTGATTTCCTGCTTGGTCCCCTAACTCTGAATAAGTTATGCCAAGTAGAAATAGTGCAGGTACATAGTCAGCGGAGATATTTATAATTTGACTTAACGTTTCCTGTGCTTCTTCAAACTTGCTTAATTTAATGAGAGCCTCACCTTTGCCTATAAGAGCCGGTATATAATCAGGCTTTTTCTCTATGGCTTTATTAAATTTTTCTACAGCAGTTTTTAAATCAGTATCTGCGCTGGCTAGAATCATACCATATATAAAGTTAACGTTGTGAGATTCAGGGTCTAGTCTGAATGCATTTCTTATTTTTCTTACTGACTCTTTTATATCACCTGTTTCACTCAAGCAAACAGCCAGGTTAACATATGCATCTATGTGGTTATTGTCTGATTCTACCACTTGTGAGTAATATTTTATTGCATTTTTATAATCGTACTTATTGCAATAGGTAGATGCTATTAAATAGTCAACTTCTGTATTATTTCGAGAAAGTGCGGTAGCTGTTTGATATGATTCTATTGCTTTGTCAGGATCACCCATAACATTATATATTGCACCTAATTTTATATATGCACTTCTATAGCGGTTATCTATAGAGGTCACTTTTTGAAGAAGTTCTATGGCTGTTATATAGTCCCCTATTTCGGCGGTGGATAAAGCTTTATTATAAATAATGTCTTTATTATCCAAGCTAAGCGTTAGCGCTCTGTCGAATTTGACAATTGCACTATCGTGATCACCTTTTAGTTGAAGTGACTGTCCCCAGGCATAATATAATTCATAAAGGTTTGAGTTAATGGTTTCAGCCATTTCAAAAGCTTTTATTGCACTTGTAAAATCTTCAAGCTTTGTTTGAATTTCGCCAATGTTGATTCTTGCTTCCACCTTCATTGGATTTATGCTTAGACTTAATTGAGCCATTTTCAAAGCTTCGCTGTATTTTTTAGTTTTTAAAAAGGCTATTGATGCATAATGATAAGAATCGCAGTGATTTGGTTTTTGAGCAATAACAGCTTTAAACTTTTCCAGGGCTTCGTCATATCTTTCCAGCTCAACAAGAACTACTCCCCAGAAGAATCGTGCATTAGCAGCTTTTGGGTTTATTGCAAGAGCTTTTTGGAATTTACTCTCAGCTTGTAATTTTCTATTGCTTCTAGCTAGGGCTATACCCCAATTTATATAAGTTTCAGGGTCTTTAGAATTTATACTTATTGATTGCTCGTAGCGTTTTTCTGCTTCTTCAATTTCGCCTAGTTCAAATAATGCCGCACCCCACAATGAAAAAGCTCTTGGCGTTTTGGGGTCTATTTTTATTGCTTCTTTAAATTTTCCAATTGCTTCTTGAAACCTGCCTTTTTTTGCAAGTGCTATACCCCAATTTACAAAGCTTTCCGGATTTTTGGGTCCCATAAGTGCAGAAGATTCAAATTTTTCTATTGCTTGATCCAGATCACCTGCATTTGCCAAAAATACTCCCCAGTTAATAAATGCTTTTGATGGGATACTAGCGTCTTTAGTAACTGTTTTATATTCTTCCAGCTTTTCGTCTATTGAAGAGATTTTATTTTTTACATTTTTAAAAAAATTAAACATTTAACCTTGCAAATTATTTATCTATATATTTTTGAATTTAATCTTTACCTTTGAACAAGAATAATAACATACTCTCGTTGATTATTATATCAAAAATTTTAAATAAGTAAGTACACCTTTATACCCAAATAAAAAAACAATGTCCCCCCCCCCTTTTGTTGTACAATCTGATTTTAATTTCTTTTTAGAGTATCCGTTTCGCGAATTATTTGTATTTTTATTTTGATAATCGTATTTTGAGTAACCAAGCTTATTTTCAATTTCTGCTTGAAAGCAGCCTTCAAATATCTGTGAAAATACATCTTTAAACATATATTGATAAAACCTCCGTTTTTAATTTACTACTTTCCGGAGGTTTACACAACATTATTTATGGATTCTTATTTATATATATTTATAATCTTAAACATCAAGGTTTTTAACGTAAACAGCGTTTGATTCAATAAAGTCTCTTCTGGGTTCAACTCTTTCACCCATAAGAATATCAAATAGCTGGTCGCATAAAAGAGCATCCTCGATATTTACTTTTAATAAAGTTCTGTTTTCAGGATTCATAGTGGTTTCCCAGAGTTGCTCAGGCATCATCTCTCCAAGACCTTTGAATCGCTGTATTGTAAGACCTTTTTTGCCTTTTTCTTCTACTATTTTTTGTAGTTGTTCAAAAGAACTAATCTCAATTTCAGTTTGATCATCAACTACCAAATATAAATTAGTTTCTTCTTCTATTAAGAATTCTCTAATTTTGGGATAAGCTTTTTTGATTCTATTAAATTCAATACTGTCAATTAATAGGTCATTTATTATTATTTGTTCTTCTTCTCCCTCAACAGTTACATAAATACTGTTTTTACCTGTTTCAGGATCTAGTTGAACTGTAGTTTTATGACTTTCACCATGGTCTTCTATATAGTGTGAGAGATAAGCATTTAATTCTTCTAGTTTTTCTAAACTTTCAAAGTGCTGAAGGCTCACTTCTCCTCTTATTAAGCCTCTTATAACCATCTGTGGTGTTCCGTTAATAACAGGATTGTGGAAAGAATGGTAATAATTAGCCATATTTTGTATTAGTTTTGATAAATCTTCACCTTTGCAGAATTTTTCTTTATGAGAATCACTTAAAGTTAAATTATTAATACCACGATCTCTTAGTGTTTTATCCAGTGCTCTGTCATCATAAAGGTATTCTGATTTTTTACCTACAGAAACCTTGTATAAAGGTGGTTGAGCAATATAAATATGTCCTTTTTCTACTAAAGGCTTTGCATACCTAAAGAAGAAAGTTAATAATAATGTTCTAATATGAGCTCCGTCTACATCTGCATCTGTCATTATGATGATTTTATGGTAGCGAAGTTTTTCCATATCAAACTCTTCTTCATCTCTGCTGATGTTTATCCCCAGAGCCTGAATAAGAGATTTGATTTCATTATTATTATATATTTTATCGATCCTTGCTCTTTCTACATTTAAGATTTTACCTCTTAAAGGAAGAATAGCCTGAAACATTCTGTTTCTGCCTTGCTTAGCACTACCCCCCGCAGAATCACCCTCAACTATGTAAATTTCACATTGATCGGCTTCTCTGCTACTACAGTCAGCTAATTTGCCTGGCAATGTAGAATTTTCAAGAGCACTTTTTCTTCTTGTAAGCTCTCTTGCTTTTCTTGCGGCTTCTCTTGCTCTTTGAGCTTGCAAAGATTTCTCAACAATAGATTTAGCTTGTTTAGGATTGAAATCCAGCCATTCTTGAAGCTTTTCATTTACAACACTGTTAACAATACCTTGAACTTCGCTGTTTCCAAGTTTTTCCTTGGTTTGTCCTTCAAATTGCGGTTCAGGGATTTTTACACTAACAATTGCGGTTAAGCCTTCTCTTATGTCATCGCCACTCAAATTGGCATCAGAGTCTTTTATTATAGAACTTTTTCTTGCGTAATCATTCATAACTCTTGTTAAAGCGTTTCTGAATCCTGTTAAGTGCGTACCACCGTGGTGTGTATTAATATTATTAGCAAAACTTAAAACAGTTTCGTTATAACCGTCTGTATATTGCAAAGCTACTTCTACATAAACATCATCTTTTTTTTGCTCTACATAAACTTCCGGGTGGACAGTATGTTTATTTTTATTTAAAAATTCAACGTAGCTTCCTATACCGCCTTCGTAATGGAACACTTCTTCTGTTTCAGTTTCTTCATTTATGAAAACGATTTTTAAGCCTTTATTAAGGAATGCCATTTCTCTAAGTCTGTTAGCAATTACATCTCTATCTATATGTGTTGTTTCTTTAAATATTTCAGGGTCAGGCCAAAACGTTGTTTTGGTTCCTGTTTTTTCTGTTTCTTTTATTTTTGTTACGCCGGTTGTTGGCTGACCTCTAAGGTATGTTTGTTTATGTATCCACCCGTTTCTTGAAACAGATACAATAAATTTTTCTGACAGTGCATTAACAACAGAAGCGCCAACGCCGTGTAGTCCGCCTGAAACTTTATAACCGCCGTCGCCAAATTTACCGCCTGCATGTAGTACTGTGTGTACAATTTCCAGTGCAGATTTTCCGCTATCTTCTTTTATATCGGTAGGAATGCCTCTACCGTTGTCTTCAACTGTTACGCTTTCATCATTATTGATTTTTACTCTAATTTCTGAACAATAGCCCGCTAAAGCTTCGTCAATAGAATTGTCAACAATTTCATAAATTAAGTGGTGAACACCTTTTTGGCTTGTTGAGCCAATGTACATACCGGGTCTTAATCTTACAGCTTCCAGACCTTCTAAAACTCTGATATTATCAGCACTATATGTTTTTGATGGATTATCTATCATTATCTCTTAGCCCCGATTAACTAATTTTCCTATCTCTTTTTAATCTTTATCCTATATTAATTATAGCATGTAAAAAAATAATATAGCCATTTAGTTGAAGCCTCGAGCTACATCTTTTGCAAAATATGTAACTATTAAATCCGCACCGGCACGCTTCATACTCAAGAGCATTTCCATTGCAGCTGTTTGTTCATCTATCAAGCCTTTTTCCGCAGCCGCTTTTATCATCAGATACTCACCGCTAACGTTAAACGTTGCAATAGGGCAGTTGAATTTCCGTTTTAACTTATAAATTATATCCAAATAAGATAAAGCTGGTGATAATAAAAGAATATCAGCGCCTTCCTGATAATCAAGCTCAGCTTCTTTTATTGCCTCATTAGAATTTGCAGGGTCCATTTGGTAGCTTTTTCTGTCCCCTAAATTTGGAGAATAATCTTCAACTAGTCTAAATTGTCCAGAAAACCCTGATGCATATTTGACGCTAAAAGGCATTATCGAAGTATATTCAAAGTCTTCTTCGTCTAATAAGTCTCTTATAGCTTTAACTCTGCCATCCATCATGTCTGATGGCGCAACAATGTCAGCACCTGCTTTGGCATGTGATAGGGCTGTTTTTGCGATTAGTTTAACAGAAAGATCATTAAGAATTTGTCCGTCTTCTATAATTCCGCAATGACCGTGCTCTGTGTATTGACACAAGCATACGTCAGTTATGACTGTTAATTCTGGATTAATTTCTTTTATTTTTTTAACTGATCTTGGAACAATGCCGTTTTCGTCATAAGCACTTGTTGCAAGTTGATCATTATATTGGGGTAATCCATATAAAATAACCGCAGGAATGCCTAAATCACTGATTTCTTTTATTTCATCATCCAGCATATCAACTGATAAATGACATTGTCCTTGCAAGGATGGTATTTCACTTTTTATATTTTCACCTTCCACTATAAAAAGTGGATAAATTAGGTTCTTTATTGAAAGAATAGTTTCTCTTGCCAGCTCTCTTACTCCGCTGTTAACCCTTAATCTTCTGCCTCTATGTGTTAATTTCATTTGCCTATACCCTTTTATTTTTATTAAGGACGTAACTAAAAAAAATTTTGTTATTTTATAATATATCAAAATAATTTAAATTTAAGATTTATTAAATAGAATATCCTACTAAAGTATTTATAGTAATATTATATTTATGCTGCTCATCAATTATAATTGGATTTATCTCTTTGAATGAGCTTGAAAAAATTAGAGGTAGCATTAAATGGGTGAAATAATTTTTATTCTGGGAGGAGCCAGAAGCGGTAAAAGTAGCTTTGCGGAGAGTCTGGCAAAAGAATCTTCTGATAATGTTGCATATGTTGCAACTTATGTGCCTTGTACAACTGATGACGAAATGAAAGAACGTATTAATCATCATCAAAAGAGCCGTCCTAATTTTTGGAAAACTTATGAGGAAGGCTATAATATTGCGCCTTTATTAAAAAATATTGACTCTGAAGTTATCGTTATAGATTGTATGACGATATATACATCAAATTTGTTGCTGGCAGATAAAACAGAAGAAGAAATTAAGGCAAATATTGCTCAAATAATTTTTTCACTTAAGGATGTTGAATATAAGGCAATAATTGTGGCTAACGAAGTTGGTCTTGGTGTAGTGCCAGAGTCGCCTTTAGGACGAAAGTTTAGAGATATAGCCGGTAGAGTTAATCAAGCTATAGCAAAAGAAGCAGATAGTGTTTATTTTATTGCAACAGGTATTCCTTTAAAAATAAAATGAATACTCGTGTCTAACAGACAAAAATGTCTTACTTAAATATTTTAAGGGGAGAGCGAGTTTTTTTAAATTTTTATTAATATTAAACTAAATTAAAGTCTTTGATATTAAAATTATTAGAGTTATTATAATCATATATGGGTATATTAAAAATGAGGATGCGTAATGGAAAGATTTAAGTATTACACTAAAGAATTAGCGGTATTATTAGCTGTATACGGCTCAGCAGCTTCGGATGCACAAAAGCAGTATAAGGATTTTATGGAGCAGGTAAAGTCAAGGCTGCCTAAAGATGTTGAAGTAAGAATGTCTTTTACATCCAGGGATGTTTTAAACAAATTTGATAAAGATGGTGATAATAAATATTATTCACCTGTACAGCAGTTAGCTGAATTAGACAGAGAAGGCTACAAAAAAATTGTTGTTGCATCTGTTAACCTTTTTCCTGCTGATGAGCATAATTATTTAATAGAGGTAGTTAACGGGTTTAAAAATATATCTTATGCAAAGTATGAACTAACTGATCCTTTATTGACAAAAACAAGATGTACAAATGAATTTTTAAGAAAGTTGGATAAAGAGCTTAGGGCTCATTTTGAAAGTCGTAATATTGTATACATTGCACATGGCTCACCCAACTTAGATGCAGTAGGTGCGGAATCATTCTTATACATAAGAGGTTACTTAAATGAATTAAATCATAGTAATTACTTCCACTGTATTGACGGAGTATACCCTTTTAGAAAAGAAGTCATATTGCAAGATATAGAAGAGAGAAATGCTGTTGATAAAGATGTTTTGTTTGTTCCATTATTTATGGTTACAGGTAATCACTTTAAAAACGATATTCACAGGATAAAAGAAGATTTATCAATAGATTTAGATTCTTTACATATTGCGGAAAACTTTCAGTCAGAAGGTGGCTTTGCTATATTAAAATATCCTAGAGCCATTGATTATTATATTAATCAGATTAAATACTCTATAGAAAAATTAAATTGGTAGTTAAAGAAACAAAATTTTAGAAAGATTACAATATTTAACTTTTGAAGGATTTTTGTCCTATGTTTAAAATTAGGACAAGCTTGCCATAATATGTCTTTTGACACTTTAAATTGTTATGGATGCGCTTGCCCTAATTTTAATATAGAAGTTGATTTTGATGAACAAGCTAATTTATATACGCTTGGTCGATGCAAAGTTAACTAGGTAGACGGATACTATAAACAAGCCTATATAAATAATGAAAAATCTAAGCCGTTTTTTATTTTGGACTGTTCAAATTGTAATATTCCTCATGATAAAAAATTTGTAGCTGATGCTATTATTAAAGATTTAAAAAGTTAGAGCTGTAAAACTTTTTTAGGCATTGAAAAATCAAATTATCCTACATATAAATTATAAAATATTAGATTTTAAAGTTTAACCTAATAAAAAAAAATTTAATCTTACGTAAGAAAATTCTAGTCTATACGTGTACTTGTATTTTTTAAAGATTATACGTGGTAAAGATATTTTTAATTTATTAGCATTTATATTTTGAAGATATATTATAAAATTAAATATTTTACCTTTAAAATTTAAGCTAAAAAGTCTTTCCTTCTATGATTTAGCCATATTAAGCATTATAAAAGCAATATTAGCCTTATTTTTCCAGCTTTAACAAAAAAGTTAGTTGCATCAAACTTTTTTTATTCATAAACTTTAATTTGGGTTGAAAAGTAAGCTTAAAAAAATATAACAAAATTTTACATTCACCTTACCAAACAAAAAAATGCTAAGATCATGAGGACAAAATAATTTGATATGAAAGTTAATTCTTTAGGTTATAAGCCTACTTTTAATATAATGAACCTCCCCGACCCAAGGGTCGGGGTATCTAAGGGAGACCTTCGAATAGTTTGAGCTGGTCTTTGTATATCTTTTCATATTTTTTGCCTTGATTTTGAACATACTCCTTGATAAT
>JANQLL010000204.1 GCA_028280605.1 Candidatus Gastranaerophilales bacterium | reverse complement strand
TTCATTTTTAACGCTCCCGCTTCGCAATTCAGAGAATAGTTTATTTTATTAACTTTAACTCGATTTAATAATCTGAAAAGTATTTTAGTGGGAGTATAGCAGAGGAGAGTTTCAGATGTTAAATAAAGACAAACCCGTAGAGGCTTATAATAAAAGTATTTTCTTTCTATTAAAAAAACTCCCTTGTAATCGCTACAAGGGAGTTTTTATTTAACTTATTTATTATACTCAGACTAAAATTTATATTGTGTTAATACAACAAATTGCTGAGCATCTTTTTGTGCTTTTCTTTGCTCGTGTATTAAGTTAGCCATTAATTTTAAGTGTTTTGCCAGGTAATAGTTCACACCCGCAACATATCTGTTTATTCTGTCATTGCCGGCGCTTGTATCAGGGTCAAAACGATCATATCTTGCTAATACTTGTGTTTTATCATTTATGTAATAAGAGTTAGAAAGTACTAAGCCGTCAGCGTTTCTACCCTTTTGTAAATAACCGTCTCTACGTCCAAATTCAGCAGATGCTTCGTATTTATTGATTTTATATGAACCAAATAAACTTAAAGTTTTACCGTTTGGCGCTGTATTAACAAAATTACCGGCAGCAGCCCTACCGTCTCTACCTATGAAGTAACCGCCACCAATGTTTAATTTACCTTTTTCAGAAGAATCTGATAGAGGATTAAATTGAACTCTTGCACCGTAAGTAAAGTCTTCATTGTAATCAGCATTGTTTCTCAGGTTTCCGTTATAAACACCAACGTCATAGTTAATAAAACCATAGTCACCTGTAAGCTTAATACCTAAGTCTCTAAAGTTACTAAACTGAGTTGCAATTTGTGATCTGTCGATAAAATCAAGCTTATCAACATTTAGCATACCTTCCTTACCAATTGGAACTCTGGCTTGACCAAACTGAACCTTGTGATTCTCAAAAATATCAGATGTTACATAAGCATCAATCAAATTAGCAAATCCGCCAACATCATTGCCCAAATCAAAACTTGTCACATACTCTAAATTTTCGTGTAATTTACCTGACATGCCAACTCTTAAATTTGGTAAGCTAAAGTTGGATGGGTCGCTTGGAAACCCAAAAGCGTTATATTCTGATTTTCTAATATTACCTGTGTAGCGAGCTTGTGCAAAGCCGCCTAATTGGAATTTCTCGCCAAATTGATGAGACCAGGCATCTTTTACTTCAGGCTTTGCTTGCTCTAATTTTGATACTCTAGCTTCCAGCTGACTATTATTAGACTCTAAAGCTGCGATTCTGCCTTGTAAACATCTTGCTTCATTTTTAAATTCATTTCTTAAAATATTAAGTTGAATTTTCTCAGCTTCGTTGATTTCAATTTTACCTTTTTCAATTTCTCTTACAATGCTAACTAAAATAATAGCTGCTTCATCTCTTGTTAAAGGCTTGTTAATATCAAACCTTTCTTTGTTTACTCTTTTTGTAATATTTTCCAAGGTTTTGTATACCCAGTGATCTTGCTTAATTTCACCTTTTTGATCAACAGCATTTACTGCTGATGGTAAATCTTGTAAGTCTGCAAGCGCTATGCTCTGAGCATTAGCATTTTGACCAAGTGCTAAAACTGAACATAAACCAGCTAATACTAATGATTTTTTAAACATATTTGTCCCCTTTTACTTAAAACATTACCCGGACGGGAGTAGACTATCATAATAATAAAATGATTATATTATAAACTTTTGTTACGGTAAATAAACTTTTATTATGGTTATTTTTTTTGATAAATATTTTAAACTATAAAGTTTATTTAAAGTTCTCTTTACCTTTAAATCAGTCTTTTTGTCTTATAAGCATTAAGTTTAGCTTAATAAAATGATTATATTACAAGCTTTTGATAAGTTAAATAAATTTTTATTAAGATTAATTTTTTTAATATTTTTTTTTTAATATTGAAAATATTGTAATCTTATTATTATATATAGGAAGGAAAGGATTAGAGGAAGGAAGATTATGAAAAAGATTTCTTATTTAGCGTTATTATTAATGTTAGGTGTTACACCTTTTTTAACATCCTGCGGACCGTCAAAAGAAGCAGCTTATGTAAATATAAAAGGCTCAGATACAATAGTGCATGTAGCAAGTTCAATTGCAGAAAGCTATATGAATGATAACCCGGATGCAAGTGTTTCTGTTACCGGTGGAGGTACAGGTACCGGTATAGCAGCTTTATTAAACGGCACTGCGGACATAGCAAATGCTTCTAGAAGAATAAAATCAAAAGAAACTGATTTAGCAGCTCAAAAAGGCATTAAAATAAATGAAATAGCTGTAGCCAGAGACGGTATAGCAATTATAGTTAATGCTAAAAACCCTGTAAACGAGTTAACAATGGATCAATTAAGCAATATCTACAGGGGAAAAGTAAAAAGCTGGAAGCAAGTAGGTGGACACGATTCTACTTTTAACTTGTTATCAAGAGAATCCAGCTCCGGGACCTACAGCTTTATACAAAAGACTGTTTTAGGTAAAAAAGATTTTGCTAAAACAGCAAAACTGATGCCTGCAACATCTGCTATCATTACAGAAGTAGCTTCTTCTAAAGATGCAATCGGTTATGTAGGTCTGGGTTATGCTCAAGAGGCTAAAGGTAAAGTAAAAATTCTTAAAATAAAAGCAAATAAAAAAGCTAAAGCTATATTACCTACGGATGAAACTGTAAAAAATGGTAGCTATGCAATTTCCAGACCTTTATTTATGTACAGTGATGCAAATGCTCCGGCTTCAGCTAAAGACTTTCTTGACTACGTATTAAGTGAAAAAGGTCAAGAAGTAGTAAAAGAAGAAGGTTTTGTTAAAATAAATTAAGTATAAAAATGAGTGTTATGTGGAAAGAAAAATCAATTAAAATATTTTTTACCGGAGCAGCCACAACAAGTATTGTTGTAGTAGGATTAATATTCCTATTTTTGGGCAAGGAAGCTGCTCCATTTTTATTTAGCGAAAATATCGTTAAATTATTTGGTACTGAATGGGTACCTGTATCTTTTGAAAAAGAACAATTTGGAATGTTACCCTTAATAACAGGTTCTTTTTTAGTTACATTTCTTGCCATATTGTTTGCTGTTCCTTTTGGTGTATTAAGTGCAGTTTACCTTTCTGAAATTGCCAACAAAACAGAGCAGGAAATGTTAAAACCTCTTATTGAGCTATTAGCCGGTATACCTTCTGTTGTAATCGGCTTTTTTGGTATTATTGCATTATCGCCAATATTAAAAAATACTTTTGGCCTCGAGTCAGGCTTAAATGCGCTTAATGGTGCAATATTGCTTGCTCTGATGGCAACTCCTACAATCATTACTATCTCTGATGATGCTATAAGAAGTGTGCCTTCTTCATATAAACAAGCTTCTATAGCATTAGGCGGATCAAAGCTTCAAACTATTTGGAGGGTAGTAGTACCTGATGCATTATCAGGTATAATTGCTGCTGTTATGTTAGGGATAGGTCGCGTAATTGGAGAAACAATGACAGTTTTAATGGTTACAGGAAACGCTGCAATTATTACAGCAAGTCCTTTTGATTCTGTTAGGACAATGACAGCAACTATTGCAGCAGAAATGGGAGAAGTAGCGTTTGGAAGTGATCACTACAGAGTGCTGTTTTGTGTGGGGATAATTCTTCTTTTAATAACATTTGGGCTTAACATGATTGCGCAAAAAGTTCTTAGGAGAAGGAGTGTATAATGAAAATAAAAGTACAAGATCTGATTATATTCGGATTGATCAGGCTGGCAACATATTTTGTAGTATTTATAATTGCCTATATTCTTCTGGATATTATTGTTAATGGTATAGGCGCTATAAACTGGGAATTTTTAACGACTTTTCCTAGAAAAGGCGGCTCAGAAGGCGGTATATTTCCTGCTATAGTCGGGACCTTATACCTTGTGCTGCTAACAATTGCAATTGCATTACCATTGGGGATGGCTAGCGCTATATACCTAAATGAATATGCAAAGCAAACTAGATTTACGCATATAGTAAGATTGGCTATTATTACGCTGGCCGGTGTTCCTTCTATTGTATTCGGCTTGTTTGGGCTTGGTATATTTGTAATATTTTTAAAATTTGGAACATCAATACTTTCAGGAAGTTTAACACTTGCATGTATGATATTGCCAACTATTATTGTATCAAGTGAGGAAGCATTAAAATCTGTGCCAATGCAATTTCGAGAGGCCAGTTATGCTTTAGGTGCAACTAAGTGGCAAACTATCAGAAAAAATGTTTTACCATATGCAATACCAGGCATGTTAACAGGTTCTATTTTAGGTATAGGTAGAGCAGCCGGAGAAACTGCACCAATTTTATTTACGGCAGCAGCGTTTTTCTTCCCAAGGTTGCCCGGCTCTGTATTTGATCAAGTGATGGCATTGCCTTATCATTTATATGTTTTAGCTACTCAACATCCCGGTATGGATGAAGTCAGGCCAATACAATACGGCACAGCACTTGTTC
This sequence comes from Candidatus Gastranaerophilales bacterium, assembly GCA_028280605.1. Lineage (GTDB taxonomy): Bacteria > Cyanobacteriota > Vampirovibrionia > Gastranaerophilales > JANQFW01 > JANQFW01. The sequence continues at coordinate 13,969 of JANQLL010000204.1, read as the reverse complement.
TTATTAGCTTGGTACTTGGTATTAACATAATTGCAATATTTTTAAGAAGTTACTTTATAAGAAAGTACAAGTGGTAAAATATTAGTATACTAAGCAGTAAAAAAAATAGGCAAAATTAATTGCGTTTAGGTTTAATAAAATTAGGATTAATGTAAGAAATAGAGGTAACAGAAAATTGAGTTCAGATACCTTAAATAACGAACCGGCAATAAAGACGCATATCAATAGTGATGCTGGTTGTGGTCAGGATAATACAACTAATAATACAAAGATTAGTGTTAGAGATCTAAACTTTTTTTATGGCACAAGGCAAGTATTATTTGATATATCATTAAATATTTATGATAAAAAGGTTACCGCATTTATTGGGCCTTCCGGTTGTGGCAAGTCAACGTTTTTAAGAACATTAAACAGAATGAATGATATTATAGAAGGAACACGTCATAACGGTGAGATATTAATAGACAGCAAAGATATTTATGGCGAAAAAGTGAATCTGGTTCAACTTAGAAAAAAAGTCGGAATGGTATTTCAACGTTCTAACCCATTCCCTAAATCAATATTTGAAAATGTTGCTTATGGTCCAAGAATTCACGGAATAAAAAATAAAGGTGAATTAGAAAATATTGTAGAAAAGAGCTTAAAAAATGCAGGATTATGGGCCGAAGTTAAAGATAGGCTGACTTCTAATGCATTAGCCCTGTCTGGCGGACAACAGCAACGATTATGTATAGCAAGAGCTCTTGCTATTGACCCGGAAATATTGTTGATGGATGAGCCTGCGTCTGCTCTTGACCCTAAATCTACTACAAGAGTTGAAGACTTAATTAGTGAATTAAAAGAAAATTATACTATTGTTATTGTTACACATAGTATGCAGCAGGCTGCAAGGGTGTCAGACTATACTGCTTTCTTTTATGAAGGTGATTTAGTTGAGTTTGATGTAACCAAAAAAATATTTACAATGCCTGCTAAAAAGCAAACTGAGGATTATATTACCGGTAGATTTGGATAAGGAGGATAAAATGCCTAGACATATGGAGAGGGAGTTAAATTCTTTACGTAAAAAAACACAAGAACTTGGCTCTATTATAGAAAAACGAGTTGAAGATGCAGTTGAATCTATTATGAAAAAAGACACTGAACTCGCTAAGCGAATAATTGATATGGATACGGAAATCGATCAAAAAGAAGTTGAAGTAGAGGAAGAGTGCCTTAAGATTCTTGCTTTACATCAGCCGGTGGCTATTGACTTAAGATTTATTGTTGCGGTTTTAAAGCTGAATAATGACCTTGAAAGAATAGGCGACTTGGCTGTTAACCTTGCTGAGCGTGCTATTGTTCTTGCTGAATATAGTGATGAGGCAATTTCTTTTGACTTTCCGGGGATGGCACAAAAAGTTAAGGCGATGCTTAAAAATACATTAAAAGCATTGATGGATATGGATGTTAAGCTTGCATATCATGTTTGCGCATCTGATGATGAAGTTGATGATATGCATAGGCAAATGTATGTGACTATAAAAGACAGAATATCAAATAACGTTGCTTTAACTGATTTTTATACATGCCAGTTGTCTACTTCCAGGTGCTTGGAAAGAATTGCAGATCATGCAACTAATATTTGTGAAGATATTATTTATATGATAGAAGGTAATATCGTAAGGCACAGAGGTAATATTTTCGGGTAAATCGGATAAAAATATATAATAAAAAACCGGCTTGCAGTTAACAAAACAAGCCAATTTTTAGTTTATATTACCCCTTAATAAGACCAATCACGTCGACAATTCAACGCAAATAAAGCGAGGTCAAAACTTATTAAGCACCTTTGCCAAAGGGGCTGGTTGTTCTTAAAAACTTATTAAAGCCTTAAAGTGGTCTACTAATGAAGGGTTAGCTTCTTGGGTAGATGTATTAATTTGATTTCTAAGCTTATTTAGCTTATTGACTCTGGACCCGGATTGTTCCTTAAACTTTACACCCAATATCAATGCAAGCTCACCATTATCAAACCAAAGTCCATCACATTTATCGCAAATATCAACGATTATATCTTCTTTTAGTTTCCAGCAGTTTTCTGTTAGTTTTTCATTTGAACATTTAGGGCAATATCTTTGCTTATTGGTATCTACTTTGACGTTAGGATTTTTTTTCAGTTTAAATAAGATGCACCCTTCTCTACAATTTGAGTCTCCGATCTTTTTTAACTCATTTTTATCCAGCCATACACCGGCACAGCCACCTTGACAAACATCCAAGAGTATATTGCCTACAGAAACTTTACTCAACTCATTGGCACAGGCAGGACATTTTAAGTACATTTACTTGCTCCTTTATTTATTGATTGATTTATTATCAGTATAAAATATATTTCAAATAACTTTAACAACCAATTAATGTATGGAGTTATTCACTATCCAAGGATTTGAATGTAAATAGAGAGTGCGCATTATGAACCTTGATTAATTTATGCATTTGGATTTATAATGTACCTAATAAATATATAAAGAGGTGATGAAATGATAAATAATACCACCATCAATAACTTTAAAGGTATAAATAATATCAACATTGATGAATTTAAAAAAATTAACCTGTTTTATGGTAATAATAATGCGGGTAAAACGTCTCTTCTGCAAGGAATTTATTTAGCAACTTTATTTGACAACACAAATAATTTAAAAGACTACTTTGAAAATTTAAATCTGTTTAGAAAGCTATTTAATAACTTTGACATTAATATAGAAAATCAAATAAATATAAAAACTAAAGATTTTAGCGTTGAATTGAATTTAAAACCTGTGACAGGTGAAAATAATTTTTTTGTAACACCTGACGGCTATAAAAAGCTTGACGAGATAAAGCTCAACTATATTGTTAGAGATGAAAATAACGAATATATAATAAATAATTTAATTGAAAAAATAGAAACAAGGCAAAATAATAAAGGAATCATAATATCAAAGGACGATGTAAATAATAATAAATATATTATAGATTCCAAATACCTCGGACATTTTTATAATTGTAAAAAACAAACTTTTGACTTGTATAATGACTTTTATGAGAAGGGGGCTCACCTCCAAGTCTCAGAGATATTAAAAGAGCTGCAACCAAACTTAAAAGAAATCATACCGGTAGACAATGAACTATATTGTGATGCAGATATGAGTGAAGTAGTAACTATTGATGTAATGGGATCAGGGGTTACTAAATTACTGTCAATATTTACTATTCTTTATCAATGCAGCAGTGGTGTTGCATTTATTGATAATATGGAATGTGGTCTAGGAGATAAAGCTTTAGAATTGCTGTGGAAAAATATATTTAAAATATCAAATGATTTGAATATACAATTATTTATAACTACAAATTCATTATTTTTTATAGAATCATATTTACATGACTATCCTGAATTAAAAGAACAAGTTGGAGTATACAAAATAGAAAAATCAGAAAATTCTATTTGTGCATCCTAAATATAGCCCCTTGAGCGGTATAAATATCTGTAAAGTTTATTTTACAATGGCAAAAGTATTATATACATAACTCTTTGAACGTATATAATTACTTTTAAGTATAAAATTTATTATGGAATAATGTAAATTTTTATATTTAGTTGTTTTTTAAAAGTAGAAAATAAATGGAGAATAAAAATGGGACAAAGTAGAAACCAGCGTAAATTCATATTTCGACGCATAATGGGTGTTATTTTAAATATATTTTAGTTAAATAGAAATATAAGAGAAAAGGAAATATGATAAATATACCAAAGGGCTTGGGGACAGCAACAACCTGGACACTGTCAAATTTAGATAATCCAACACTATTACAACTAGGCACAAAAGATGGAATAAATATAGCCGGCAGAACCGTAATGGCAAAAAAAGAAAGCGGTAACCATGAAGCCAGAGAGAAGTGTGTAGAGGAAGTAGGCACATCAGTTTTATGGCTTGGGGGCATACCGGTCTGTAGATGGTTAATTGATAAAACACTTTTTAAAGCCACAGGACTTGATCCAAAACTGAGTTTAGAAAATCTAGTAGGAAACAAAGAGGCTGCTAAAAAAGTAGGAAAGCAAGCTATTGAAGTATCCAAAAGTGTAATATCAAAATATAGATGGGCAAATGGTCTGAAAACCGTAACAGCTATAGGCATACCATTTTATCTGTTAGCTAGCTTAGTACCTAAGTTAAATCAAAGCTTAACCAAAAAATTAATCTTTGCAAAAGCAATTAAAGACTTTGAAAAGAAGAAAAAAAAAGAAGAATCTAAAAAAAATTTGGCACAAAATAATAATCTTAAACTGTTTGAAAAGTTCTTTGCCGGCAATTCTACGTTAAAAGCGAATACCGCACAGATAAAAAATACTAATAACCTTCTTGTGCAGCCTGATAAAAAACAAAACCTGCCTTTTAAAGGCTTGGCTGGTTTCTTTAATGAATTTAATCCTATGCACTGGGCAAGAACTGCTCAGGTTGATCCATTTATGAGTATGGTGCCTATGGATGTAGGTATAAGTGCTAATAGGACGTTTGTTATTTCCAGAAACAAACAAGAAAGAGTAGAAAGAGCAATTATAGAAGGCGGTACGTTATTCTTCTTGTTTTTTGCTTCAAATTTGATTAATAAAGCTCTAAATAATGTAACAACTAAGTTTGGCTACCCTATTAATGTTGATTTCAATATTTTGAATAACGAGAAATTTAAAAACTTAATGAAAGATCCTGATAAATTTAAAGAGCAAATAAAAGCGTTTAAAAAGTATGATGGTGGTACTTATAATTATATTAAAGATAACTTTAAGCAAGAGGGTAACTTCTTTATTGAATCAGCCATAAAGTTAGGTATAGTCAAGCCAGCCAAAGAGAAAGAAAAAGCAAAAATCCTGGAAACAATGAAAAAAATCGGTGCCGGAAAAGAAAAATTGATAACTAATAAGCATGGCATTCTTGATCCAAGAAAGCACGTAAGCGAGGATAACTTAAAGAAATTTGCGACTAATCTTGACACTATAGCTGATGGTTGTGCAAAAAGTAAAAACGGTAAGTTCTTGAGAAACGTCAAGCTTATGAAGGTTGGTGCGGTTGCTACGAACCTTGCTATCTGCTGTGGAGCACTCGGATATGCACTGCCTAAGATACAATATTATATAAGAGAAAAAGTATTTGGCAGTAAAGAATTCCCAGGTACCAAAGGCTATGAAGAAGAAGCCAAAAAGTTAAAGCTAAAATAAACGACTTATAAGCTTTACCCAGATTTTAACCCTATTAGCGTTCCCCCGCCAAATGGCAAATAAGATATCTGATAGCACGGGTGATTATTGAATAATTCTAAAAAATTCATCATTTCATTTTGATGGGATGTGACATTATCAGCAATAAACATGCCACTTGGGATCAGTAAAGGATCTAAAGCATTAAAGTAATCTATATATTCTGCTTTGTTTGCATCAATAAAAATAAAATCAAATAAGTTAAGCTCGTTATTTTTTATTTGTTCACAGAGTGATTTTATAACATCAAGAGCCTTACCGTGTTTAATTTCTACAACATTGTCCAGATTACAATATTTTAAATTTATTTTTGCAATCTCAATGCGTTCTTCAAAATATTCGATAGTTGTAACTTTACCATCAGTTTGCTTTGCAGCTTCTGCAAGCCATATAGCAGAATAACCGTTAGAAGTTCCAACTTCTAGTATATTTTTATATTTACAAGCTTTAATTAACAGGCTTAAATGTTCAGCTGTTTCCCTTGGTATATTCCAATATTGCTTGCTTGTTTTTTCAAGGGATTTGAGTTTGTTATCAATAACCGGATTCATTTTATTTTTAAAACTTCCAATCAATAACGTTCAGTGATCCTACCAATTTGCTAACCGGCAAGTAACCGGTTACTTTATTTGTGCGTAGATCAACCACTGCAATTTCGTAGGCGTCTATGTTTGAAATCAATGCTTTAGTGTTATCAGGGCTAAGATTTATTTTATAAGGAAACCCACCTTGTTTTAATTCGATTTTGCTTATTTCATTTAAAGTATCAGGATCTATTATGGTAAGTTTAAATGAATCTGCCGATAAAACATATAATTTATTTGAATCACTTATATATTTAAGATCAACAGGCTTTTCGCCAACATTAATTTCTTTAATAATCTGTTTTTTTAATGTATCAAATACTATTAATTTATTGTCAGCCCTGGATATCATAAATAATTTATTGTCAATAAATTTCATACCGCTTATATGCAGGGAGTCGCCAAGCTCTGATCCCGGGTAACCATTAGTATTCATTACTTTGTACAGTTTACCGCTAAAGTAATCATTGTAATAAATTTCCAAACCATTAGCAGAAATTTCTATATTTGTAGGTTTTCCTTTTATTTCAATGTTATTTTCTAGCTGCATATTTTTCAAATCGATTATGGAAATATTAGCTGAACCTTTGTTAATAACATAAGCTTTGTTATGATCCTTTGAAATAACAATATCAGAGGGTTTTGCTCCAACTTTTATATTTTTAACAAAAGTATGCCTTACTAAATCTATAACAGAAATTTTATCGGCACCCAGCCCACAAATTAGCATATATCTTTTATCTGGAGTGATTTTAGCTTTTGAAGCCAAAAACGGTAATTTAATAGACTTTAACGGACGCCCGGTGTCCGGTGCAATCATATAAAGATAGTCGTTTTGAAAATTTATTGAGTAAAATACTTTATTATCAAGACCTTCCAGTTCTTTATAATGTTTAGAAGTGGATTTTTTAGTTGTTTTTGTATAATTGGCCTTAAAAATGTTTTCTATACTATTTTTATTAACAATAGGTATTTTTAAATCACCTAAAATTATTTTTAATTCAGGTGGAACTGATAAATTCTCTGGAACAACCAAATCTTGAGGTAATAGACCCATTTTAACAGTAAGTGGTATTTTGTCACTATTTATTAATGATAAATTTCCATCATTATCTTTTAAAATTTTTAAAAGGGCAAAATTATTATTAAAAAGTATTAGCCCCGGCCTGTCAGAAAAATTAAGGTTCTCTGGAAGTGTTTTAGCAATTTCAAGCTTTTCAACCTCTTTAAAGTTCAATGGATAAACCGGCAAATAAGAGTTTCCGTCCTCCAGCTCTATATAACCGTCAAACCTTATAGTTGCTGCTTCATTATTAGATTTAACGAACTCTTTAACTGTTTCAGGCAATTCCGTGGATAAACACGGTGAATTAGATAACAGTAATCCTGATAAAACTAGTAAATTAACCCAAAATCCTCTCATAATATTTGCACCTTATGTTTTGTCTACTTATTTGGACTATACCACCTGTTTAATATGTTTTATGATCTGGTTTAGCTTAAAGCTCCTTTTATTTTATCCAAAATAGAATCTTTATCTTTTTTCTCGCTTTGGACTTGAGCAAGCCTCTGGAAGAGTTTTTTCTCTTCATCACTAAGGTTTGTAGGTGTTAATACGTTAATTTTAATATATTGGTCGCCTCTTTTATTTGGATTGTTAATAAAAGGTACACCTGCACCTCTTATGGTTAATACAGTATTGTTTTGTATTCCGGCAGCAATCTTAAGAGGTTTTTTTCCATCAACCGTCTCAACTTCTATCTGTGCACCTAGTGCAGCTTGAGTAAAGCTTATTGCTTCTTCTGTATAAATGTTAAATCCGTCTCTTCTAAATATACTGTGCGGCTTGATATAAAGAATGATATATAAATCTCCGGTAGGACCGCCATTTTTACCCGCATCACCTTCAGAATTTACTCTTAATTTTGTATTATTATCAACACCTTTTGGTATTCTAACATTAATTATTTTAGAAACATTCTTTCTGCCTTGTCCTGAACAATTTTTACAAGGATTTTTAATCATTTGCCCTGTACCATTACAGTGAGGACAAGTTGTAACCTGAGTAATATTACCTAAAATCGTTTGTGTTGAGTGTTGAACCTGTCCTGCTCCTCCGCATGTGTTGCAAGTTACAGGGGAAGATCCAGGCTCTGCACCTTTGCCATTACAAACATTACAAGTTTCCAGGTGATATATTTCTATTTCTTTTTCTGCACCAAATATAGCGTCTTCAAAATCAATTTCAAAATCCAGTCTTAAGTCACTGCCTCTAACAGGTGCGTTAACATCGTGTCTTCTTCCGCCCGGACCCATTCCTCCGCCGAAAAAGCTGGATAATATTTCACTTAAATCGCCAAAGCCAAAGTCAAATGGTCCCTCAAAGTCATAGCCGGCATTTTTTAGACCATCTTCGCCATAGCGATCATACATGGATCTTTTTTCATCATCCATCAATACTTCATAAGCCTGCCCCAGCTCTTTAAATTTTTTTTCAGCGTCTGGTGCATTATTTACGTCTGGATGATATTCACGTGCTTTTTTTCTAAATGCTTTTTTTATCTCATCAGAGGAAGCATCTTGTGATACCCCTAATATTTCATAATACTCTTTAGCCATAGTATTCCTTCTGATAATTTATTCGCTAACTGCAACATTAACCAGAGCAGCTCTTACCACTCTATCACTCAATTGAAACCCGCTTTGAAGTTCATTAATGATTGTATTATCCTTATGATCGCTAGAAGGTGTTTGCATCACAGCCTCATGGAACACCGGATCAAATTCTTGCCCTTCGGTTTTAATTTTTTTTACCCCTACTTTTTCCAAGCAATCAATTAGCTGTTTGTAAATCACTTCAAAACTTTCTTTAATTTTTTCAGGGTCATCCATTTCCGCAACAGATTTTTTTGCCCTGTCAAAAGTGTCAATTAAAGGTAAAAGTTTTTTTACTGTGTCTTCTGCGCCATATTTAAGTAGAGATTCTCTTTCTTGAGCTTGTCTTTTTCTATAATTATCAAAATCCGCTGCAAGTCTTAAGTACTGAGCTTTCATTGTTTCCAGTTCTTTAGCGGTTTTATCCACTTGAGGAGGTTCTTTTTCTTCTGATTTATCTTCAGTCTCTTCTTCCACTACTTTATTTTCTTTATTTTCAACTTTTGCTTCACTATTTTTACACTCTTCGTCAGATTGTGCAAAAGGATTATTTGTAGTAGCTTCCTCTACGCTTATATCTGAATTTTTATTTTCCTCATTTCCCATGTTCTTTACCCCTTTATAACAGTCTAATAAATCTAAACCAATTCTCTTAAGTTTTAAAATTATAAATTTAAAATTGTTTAATTTCATAAATCTACAGAATTTTTTAATAATTATCTTAACTAACTCAAAAATACTGTTCAGATTATTCAATCGTGTTAAATTTATTATAATAAACTATTCTCAGAAAAGAGTAACCTGAAATTTAATTTTGAACCAGAATAATAATATTAAAACATAAATATTTTTATCTTACTACATCTCTCTAAAAATGTAAGAATAGCACAAACAAGGCTATCTGCTTTAAATACCCAGATAGCCTTGTTTACTTTTTACATTCCGTTTCTTTGTAAAGAGATTACCCTGTTTAAAACTTTAATTTATAATGTCTTTTTAGGCTGTTCTTTAATTCTGGTGCCTAGTTTTGTCCCAGTGAAATAGTCGATCATACTATCATTCATTTTTTTAACATTTCCAAATGCTTGACCTATATCTTTTAATGATACATCTTCGGGCATTCCGTCTTTTTTAGCTACGTTGCCAATATTTTCTGTTTTTATCCCTTCTTGCCCTTCTGTAGCTTTTGTTAAGCTCTTAAAGTTATTTTTTGTAAATGTAACTGCTTCATTTGATTTAGCTGTTGGAGAATCAGGTGGAACAGGTGCAAATGTGTTGATCCAGGACAAAGCACTTGCTTCTTCTCTGCTTATTATTCCATTTTGATCTTTATCAGCCGCCTTTAATGTTTGCAGCAAGAATTTTGTATCAGCACTTTGAGGCCCCTGATTTTGTCTTGATTTACCAAGTCTTATAGACCTGTCATCATGTCTGAAGTCTCGATATTTATTGGTTCTATTTTCACCATCTTGTCTGCCAGGCCTGCGAGATGATTTGCTGTTGCTCCAGTTGTAAGATCTGTTTGACCGGCTATTGCGACGTGAGCTCTTTCTTCCATTAGCTTTATCTTCACCATCTTGCCTGCCATTTTGCCATGATAATTGATCACTATTAAATCTGAAAGATTTGTTTGACCAGTTGCCGCGACGTGATCTTTTTTCTCCATTAACGTTGTTTTCCCCGTCTTGTCTGCCATGTTTGTCAGATAATTGCTCATTATTAAATCTGAAAGATCTGTTTGACCAGTTGTTGTGACGTGATCTTCTATTTCCGCCTTCAGTTTTGCTATAAGACTTGCCCGACAATCTATTACCACGTTGTTTGTTATCTGAATCAGCTTTGGTATCTTTATCAGCTCTACTAAAATTAAAAGGCTTATTATATCTGCTAATTATATTATTATTATTACTATTATTATTATTATAGCGGCTTAGCTTGCCAAATTGGTTGCGCATGCCTTCTCTATCAATGTTTGGATTTCTGTCATATTTAGAATTGCCGTCTTTTTTATTTTCAGTTTCCGGCGGTATTTTTTCAGGAGGCATTCTTCTGGGAATGTCTCTGGCTTGACAGCTTAGCTGGCCAAATTGATTGGTTGTGCATTCTTTATTTAAACCAGGCTTTCTGCCAGGAGCAGCTTCCTTTTCTTCTTTATTATCCGTTTTAACTTTTGCCTGCTCAGGTGGCATTTTTTCATAAGGCATTCTTTTGGGGAGATTATTATCCTCTTTTTGATATTTGTTTGGCCTCTCTGGATTATGGAACATTTTATTTATATAATCTTTATTTATACTGGTTTTGTTTGTACCATTCTTTGCATCAAATGCTATACCGTTAATTAAGTCCTCTAAGCTTGGAACTCTAATACCTTTACTTCCATCAGTACCGGCAGTGGTATTTCTAAAATTAAATGCTTTTTCATAGCTAGGCTTGTCACTGCGACGACTCTGATTCTCATTTGTTGTCTTTTTATTTGTTTGAAGTCTTGTATAATTGGTACTAATCATAAAAATGCTCCTTTTATATAAATAGATTTATTATTCCCTTTATTAGATTTAGTACTGTATTCTTACAGCACACAAAAAGTAGAAACCTATAAAGCTATAAGCACTAATTTTTATTAATTTTTAGTTGTTTATAATCGAATATTTACCTAGAACACACTTTATACAGATTCTCAATCAAATTTCAGATTATTTTTTAGAATGAGCTTATTAAACATCTGAAAAGTATTTTTGAGTTGGTATAAAATACTATGAAACTTATCTATTTATATAAAAAAAATAAAAAGGCAAAAATTGATATACTTAATGATCTAATTTTATATAACTTAATATATATTATATTCGTTAATAAATTCTTAAAATCTGCAATAATGCCAACAGCGCTTCTCTAAGGCCGTTGGCATTGTCTATAAAAAATATTTAATAATGTTAATTTATTTTTTTTCAAATTCAACATTAACAGGAACTTTATTAGTAACAATGTCAAATACAGGTGAATATTTTTGAGCGAGCTCTACAAGTTCCTGAATTTTTTCATCGGGTTCATCAGATTCTATTTTAAAATTAACTTTTATGCTTTTATATCCCTTTCTGACTTCTTCAGTCATGCCAAAGAATCCTCTTATATCAAGATCACCTTCGAGTTGAGATTCAACTGATTTTAATTTAATGCCTTTTGCTGCTGCTTGAGCTACTAATGTTGTAGTTAAACAACCGGATAGACCTATTAAAATATATTCAACAGGATTTGCACCTTTATTATTTCCCAGTAAAATAGGCGGTTCATCTTCTTCAAAAAGTAAAGGCTCTTTACGAGAATTCCCATCTTCACCTGCAACATAAAATTCCATAATTCTTGCTTGATTATTTGTTCCGTCTACCCATTTGTTTTTTGCTTTAAAGCTAAAATTAGCAAGGTCGGGGTTTTTTTCTATGTTATTTATGATTTTATTAAGATTTTCAATACTTATTCCATTAACAGAGCTTGCTGACATTGTTAGATACCTCCATAATTTCAAAACCAAAGTATTTTAGCGTTTGTATATGAGATATTTTTTTATATTTTGTCTATTTTTTATTATGAATATAAGAAAAACAATTAATAATTCACTGATAGATTAATGTTTTAATTTTCAAAAAATAAAACGAGTTAGTAAGTTATACTGATTTTCAAAAAATTGCCTTTGTATTAATAGTCTTTATAAATCAAGTAAGTAACTTTTAAATTTATAAAGAAAGGAAATATATCATGGTGAACAAAATAGGAAATGATAGAAATAATAAGATGCGTGGTACATCCCGAGATGATATTTTAAGAGGATTAGGCGGGAGAGACTACTTATCAGGGTATGGCGGTGATGATATTCTGTGTGGGGATGATGGAAATGATACTTTAAAGGGGGGGCGTGGTGATGACACCCTAAAAGGTGGTAAAAATAATGATAAATTATATGGCTATAACGGCATGGATATTTTATATGGAGATGAAGGAAATGACCGAATATATGGCGGTCGTGATAATGACAAGCTTTATGGCGGATTAGGCAATGATTATCTGGATGGTGATAGTGGCAATGATAAGCTCTATGGAGAATTAGGAAATGATAATTTGTACGGAGACAGAGGTAAAGATATATTATATGGGGATCAAGGATTTGATACATTAAGAGGTGATACTGGCGCAGATACGTTATACGGAGGTGCCGGCAATGATTACCTGGACGGCGGAGACGGTAATGATGTATTATATGGAGAAAATTTAAATGACAGTCCTGGCCCCGGAGATGACGATGTGGAAGAATTATTGTTTATAAGTGATTTTGAAGATCCTAATAATTTGTATGAAGGCTGGCATATACATGCCAATCCTCAATCTGCAGTAGTTGTTAATGCGCCTGCTGATAAAGGTGGAAATGCCGTAAAAATGTCAATGAATAGGACTGATGATTTTTCCGGTATTATTAATGGCAAGCCCAGAGCTGAGTTAGCAAGAGTGCCTGATGATTATCTTTATGCCGGTGTTAATTATCAGATAAAGTATAAAACATATATACCAAGCAATTTTAAATTTGATCAATACGGAAACAGGGAGAGTTTGATGCAGATTCACCAGTCAAACGGGCTTGGCACATCACCTTTATTTATTTTGGGGTTAGATGGTGATAGGTATTTCAATTTTGTTGAGCCGCCTTTTCAATCGCAAGAGTTTGATTTTTGGGGTAGTGCAAGAAATGATAGAGGTAAGTGGGTTGACTGGTCTCTAAATTACAAAGCTTCTACTGACGATGACGGATTGTATGAACTATATAAAAATAATGAGCTGGTTTCTTCGTTTGAGGGACCTAATTCTTATCATAACGATGGCGCCTATATAAAAATTGGTGTTTATAAATGGTTTTGGACGAATCATGATGTTTATAATCGCGCTGTTTATTATGATGACGTAAGTATTGTAGCTTCTGGCAGCAGTAATAATAACAATGACACTTATTTTTTTGAAAAAGGCGATGATACAGATACAATAATTGATGTTAGGGGCAAAAACGATACCGTTAAATTCGGAAGTGGATTGTCAGCTGATGATGCAATACTTAATCAGCTAGGCAATGATCTTGAGATAACTTTTGAGAATAGCAGCAATGATAAGTTAATAATAAAAGATTATTGGAGCTTTGGTATTATTGAAAACTTCGAGTTTCAGGATGGTTATAGCTTAACCTTTGATGATATAAACAATATAATTGCAGAAATGGCTCAACTTGAACCAGTTGGTGATTATTCAATTGGCGATGAGCATCAGGAAGTGCAGAATACTAATTTAGTAGCATCACTTTTATAAATTGTTACATTTTTTAATCGAAAAGAATTCCCCGCCCCTTGGGTCGTAAACTATGCAAAGCTTTGCTTTGCAGTACAATAAGTTTATGAGTGAACACATATTAAAAAGT
>JANQLL010000203.1 GCA_028280605.1 Candidatus Gastranaerophilales bacterium | reverse complement strand
TTCACTTTTTAACACTCCCGCTTCGCAATTCAGAGAATAGTTTATTTTATTAACTTTAACTCGATTTAATAATCTGAAAAGTATTTTAGTGGGAGTATAGAACCAACAAGTTCTCTTCTTTTTACCTTTCTAGTTGAAGTCTTAGGCAATTCTTCTTTTTTTATATAAATCTTTGTAGGTCTTTTGTATGCCGCAAGCAGTTTAACAAGTGCGTTAACTTCTTTTTTTATAATTGCTTCCAGTTGCTTGTCATCTGAATACTTTTCTATAAGTTCTTCGTTAGGAACAATTACCGCACAAACTTCTTCGTTATTATTTTTCTTCTTAATACCTAGCACACAAGCTTCTTTAAATATATTACTTCTTTCTAACTCAATTTCAACCTCTTCAGGATGAACTTTTTTGCCACCACTAAGCACAATCAGATTTTTGATACGCCCTGTCACATACAAGTAGCCATCTTCATCAAATCTACCAATATCACCGGTTCTAAGCCAACCTTCCTTATCAAAGATTTCGGTCGTTAAGTCTGGCCTATTATAATAGCCTTTCATTATATTAGGACCTTTTACGCATATTTCACCGTTTTTATCGACCTTAACCCTAACGCCGTCAATAGGTTTGCCCACAGATCCCAATTTATTCTTGCCTGGACTATTCACAGATATAACAGGACTGGTTTCCGTCATACCGTATCCTTGATAAATATTGATCCCCATTGTGTCAAAAAAATCAGCAATTGCAGTATCTAAAGGCGCACCACCTGAAATATACGCCTTGAATTTACCACCGAACTTATCATGAATCTTTTTAAATAATAATTTTCTTACAGACCTGAACGGTAAACATTTTGCCAGCATAAAGGCAGAGTTAAATGATATTTTTGTAATATTTCCAGACTTATTCACTTCATTTAAGATACTTGATTTTAACAGCTTTAAAAACGCCGGAACTACAATCATATAAGTAATATTTTTAGCCTTCATAATCTCAAGAAGATCTTTAGGATTTAAGCTGCTTGAGTAATATATCGAGGACCCCGAGTTTAATATCGCTAATAACCCTACTGTAAGTTCAAATAAATGATTCATAGGTAAAATTGATAAAAACGAATCATCTTGGTTAAGGTCATACCTAAGCTCAAGAGACTCCAGCTGAGATAAAATATTTCCAAATGTTGTTTGTACACCTTTAGCAAAACCGGTTGTGCCCGAAGTATAAATAATTAAGGCAGTTTCTAAAAGGCTTCTGTCTTTTAAATTATGTTTATTTTTGGCTTGCACATTATAAATGCTTGGAATAGTAGTATTATTTTCATTATCCACCAGTATTATGTGTTCAATTGAGCCTACATTATTTTTCAATTCTAAGGCAATGTTATAAAGGGCTTTCGATGTAAATAATACTTTTGGATTGCAGTCGGTTAATATATTCGTTAACTCATAAACAGTAAGTTTTATGTCCAGAGGTACCGTAACAGCGCCGGCAAGTACGGACGCAAATAAAGCAACACTCCATTCAGGTTTTGACTCAGAGAGTATAGATACCTTGTCTTTGCTATCAATTTGCAAATCTATTAAATAATTAGCAATTTTTTTAGAAAAAGCTTCTAATTGGGCAAAAGTAAATTTATTCCAACCATCTTCTTCTTTGATTCCCACTGCTATACTGTCTTGAAAAAGTTTTGCTTTTTTTTCCATAAATAAGAGTGGGTTATTGCTTTCTTTTTTGCTCAAGCCAATCATTACCATTCCCCTTCCCTTTTTTTTATTACTGCTCATCAATCAAATTTCAGATTACTTTTTTTAATAGAATCGTATATTTTACTATTACGCATAAAATATACTAACTCAAAAATACTTTTCAGATTTTTCAATCGTGTAAAAGCTAATAAAATAAACTATTTTCTGAAAAGAGAAATCTAAAATTTAATTGAGTACCTGTATAAAATTGTAAAATACCGTACAATAAAATAATAGCACTATTTGATATTTTTTTAAAACAGTTTGATTAAGGCTTTTTAATGTAATTTTTCTTTGCTTTTTTATACTTCCTCTAAAATACTTTTCAGATTATTAAATCGAGCTAAAGTTAATAAAATAAACTATTCTCTGAATTGCGAAGCGGGAGTGTTATAAAGTGAGATGGTCAATTTTACTTTTTATAAACTCATTCATAAAGAGTAATCTGAAATTTAATTGATGAGCAGTATAATAACTTGACATTTGATATGGAATAAACATATTATTAAAACATTAATTGCAAATTAATAGCCAAATAATAAAAAGCTTGGATTATTGACAAACAAAAATAATATGATTATGTAACAATTATTATTAAGTTATAACGTCTTAGTCAGACTTTTTCTGTTATTATAAAAAAAGTTTTGTATAATAAATTTACTTGGATTAAATTTTTTTATAAGTTGATTTTAAATAAAATAAATGGAATTAAAATAGTATTAAAAGAAAGCTAAAATTTATATGGATTATTTTATCGACAATATTATATATGATAATTTTTCACGCCTAAACATAGATAAGCAATTAGAATATATTCATACTTCTGTTCATTCAATATTAGATGCAATCATTAACCTTAATGCAATAACAAATAAAGACAAGTTAAGAATTACCTGGGATATAAACTTACTTAATTCAGCCCAGGTAGATCAAAATTATATTGAAAAGTTTGAAAGTACATTGCACCTTTACAAAATAGCAAATGAAAACTCCGATTTTCATTGGAAACAAGATGCTAGCTTTAAAAATTTTACACATAGCTTAATGCTTTTTTATAAGGAATTTTTAGATTATGCACGTAATATTTTAAACGTATCTTCAGTTCAAACCGGTTCAAAGAATTTTGTAAGTGAACTATATTCACAAATACCAGAAATTGATAAATTTAAAGTTGAAATTAATAATATTGAGCTGGTAAAATCCGCTTATATCCATGGTAGCCTGTCAACACTTGATTATACAGCATTTAGCGATTTTGATACTTTCATTATTTTGGATGACAGGATATTTGAGGATACTCAAAGTTTTGTTGAAGATATTAAAAAGTTGTATAAAGCATCAAGCTTGTTTTATATTTTTGACCCGTATCAGCATCATAGATACTTCTTTGCAATAGAAAAAGAAATATCTGTATATAATAATTCATTCTTACCTACAAATGTTTTTAATGATTCTACTTGCTTAAAAGGTGAAATCGATAGAATATTTAATACTTATAATGCGGACTTTTCTCATAAGCTTGCTCTAAAAAGAGTTTTGCAGATGGTAGAAAGCCTGCATGATAATTATATAAATAAAGGTAAAGATATAAATTTATGGAAATTAAAAGGTTTTCTATCTTATATATTTTTAATTCCGTCTTTGTATTTAGAAACAATTGGAATTTGTCCATATAAAAAAGAGTCATTTGTATTAATAGAAAAGTACTTTCCGACAAAGTTAAATGAATACATTAATTTTTCCAGCTCAATAAGAGCTAATTGGCAATATAAGTTGACTTATAAAGAGAAAATTCTCAGATGGGTTTTCTTAAAAGTAAAAAAAGCACCTTTGTTCTATGAATATCTAATGTGCTCATATAGTCCAAAAGTAAAAACAAAAGATAAACTCAAAATTTTAGACAGTAGTTTATATTTTCAAGAAATAAATACTGAAATAGATCAGGAGGTTTTTTTTGAAAATAATAAATGACATTCAACAATACACTTTAGATGATTATGAGGAAACGATTAACGAATTTATTTCTGAATTTGGTCAGGATGGGATAAGCTTATATAAATTTGGAAATATTAGGCATCCGTCAATATCTGACTTAGACTTACTTGCAGTTATTGATGATAAGATTACAGATGAACAGTTACTTCAAAAATTTAAACGATTTCATATTGCAAATGAAAAAAGAAGATACCTATTTTTTCATGGGGTTTTTATTTTACGCAAATCCCAATTCAAACTGATTAAATACTTTCACACCGTTCAAAATTTAAAATGTATTTATGGTGAAGAGCTGGAAGTAGAAGAGATATCAAAAGAAATAAGGGAAACAGTAGAAAAGGTTAATTTTTTAAATTTTTCGTTTTTTATAATATTTGGATTAAGAAAACTTTTAACGTCAAAGCAATCCGGCTTAAGGTCAATTTTATTGCTTTTAAATAATGCAAAATACAGTATAGAGTATCTTGCTGAATCCTATCCTTGCTTAAAGGAGTTGAGTAATTCTCTTAATTCCGTAAGAACTGAACTGACAAAAGAAAGCTATTCAGATAAAAATTTTAAAAATAATTTAAAAAAGCTAATAAAAGTTACATCTGTAAATCTGGAAAAATACTATTTTGAGTATGCTGATAATATTCTTGAAGAAATTATCTTCCCAAAAAATAGAATTCAAAAATATACTTTGTTTTTTGCTTCAAGATTTTTTATAAAGCTACCAACTTTACTGATATATCATGGTGCAAGCTATGCAAAAGTATTTGATAATCCAAAATCTATTTATAAGTTAATTCACGAAAAAAAATACCCTGTTTCTGAATTTGATATAAGTGATAATACATACAGAGATGTAATGAAAAAACATATGGAAGTTGTCTATAGCGCTGAGCAAGATCTAAAGCGGCATAAATTAGAATGTATGTTACCTCTAATGAATTCTTTTCAACCTCCAATAATAACTTTTAAAGTGAGAATGATTTTTTTGATGGCACAGTTTTTTACAAAAATTTCAAATATAAAATAGTAGTGTTAACTTTTTATTGGTTAAATTTTTATTAACAAATGTTACAAAAATAGCATTTTTAATCGAAAAGAATTCCCCGCCCCTTGGGTCGTAAACTATGCAAAGCTTTGCTTTGCAGTACAATAAGTTTATGAGTGAACACATATTAAAAAGT
>JANQLL010000148.1 GCA_028280605.1 Candidatus Gastranaerophilales bacterium | reverse complement strand
GAGCATTAAAGTATCTTCAATTCTTATTGCATAAATTTTATCATTAACCACCTGTTTTTTAGATGTGTCAACTAATGCTTTATCCCCGTCCTGTATGCCCGGAGCCATGGAGCATCCTTTGACGGTAAATATATAGCTTGTTTTTATATTGGCATGTATTTGATTAAGTATTGTTTTAGGTATATTAAAATAATCTTTAGGCTTTTCCTGTTCAATATTGTAGTTTATTGATACTATGCGCTCTATTTCGTCTAATATAGGTATCTTTTCACAAGCTTCATTTTTATTAGAGTAGATTTCTTCTTCGCCGGTCAATATCCATCTCAAATTAAAACCGTAGATTTTTTCTATATTGATTGCGAGTTCTTTTGTTATTCCTTGTTTTCCAAGTTCTATATCTCTAACTCTACTTTGAGATATATTTAAATTTTCAGCAAACCCTGCTTGGCTTAATTTGCTTGTATTTCTTATGTGTTTTAATCTTTGAGCTTCAGTTGAAACCATTTTAAAAACCTTTAGTTGTTAAAGAAAAAATCTATTGACTTCAAGGGTGTTTTTCTATATTATGTAATTAATCAAGAATTGTTTGAATAACTCGAAATTCTATTATTATGACAAAAGATTTAATACCTGGAGTCTAAAAATAATAATGAAAGGTAATAAAATAATTTATTATATTGTTATAATGAAAATTATAGAAGATTTTTTATCCGAAATCACTACAGAAATGCTTATACAAGAGCTAATATCCAGAGATGGAGTAAAAGAGTTGACATATACATACAATGACTATATTAATGTCTCAGGCATTAATGAAAAATGTAAGCTCAGTTACGAAACCAAAGGACCGGTACGGATTTTGATTCTGGAAGAACTTTAATTATATAGTTAACCTCCCTTTTTTACAATAGTTTTACAATAGGGTTTAAATGAAAAAATAAATTTGTTATAATGCTAAAAAGACCCTAGGAGGTCAAATCTGCGAAAATACAACCTCCCAGGTCGGATTTTAAATTAGTTTTAACAAGAGCTCTATCACTATGGTGCTACAGAGCTCTTTGTTTATTAGAGCAATTGCAACAACAGTGATAACGGTTATTATATAGCGAGCTACTTCGTCACTAAATTTAATTTCCATCATGACCGCCTTTCTATCTTGTACCGCCTCATTATGGACGGGATTAGAGTCAGCGTTACCATTATCTTAATAGCATTATTTTATTTTCAATGTACAAAATTAAGTTTAATTTTTATAAAATTATTTTAATACAAAAATTAGATCAATCAATCAAAATAGCCGCTACCGATATAGCGACTATTTTAAGATCTCTAATTGATATTTTATTTTTTATATTATAAAACATTTTTTATATAAAGTTAATCCTCCAACATATCTTTTTTACCTTCTTTAATAATTCAACTTGAAATAAGAAGTAACATTTTTAATTAAGTAATGTTACAAAAATAGTATTCTCCTATTTCAAGAGCCTGCGTAAATTTCAAAAAAATGCTAAAATATATAATAAAGATATATTTATCTTGTATGTTTAAATAATTAAATAAAAGGTAAAAAATGAACCTAACTCAATACGCAAAAACTTTATATGCTATTTTGTGGAATATAATTGTATTTCTATGCCCGATTTTTTCACAAAATAACACCACAGAAAAGAAAACGTCCGCTTTTTCTTGTTTTGTGCGTATTGATAATCATTTAAATATTATATATCAATCTATAAAAGAATTAATAAATAAAATAACATCAAAACAAAATAATAACAGTACTGCCAGTACAATGGCAGTATCTAATAATACTAATAAAAACACAAAATCTATGTTAAATAGATTGAACTCTAATACCACATTAATAAATCAAGCACTCAAGAGTGCGTATTTATTGTACAGCAAGAGATTAAAGGATGCGCAAGCCACGCAAATTTTAATTTCTAAACACTACTTTTCCTGCCCAGAGGATAAGTGTGCCTTTTTATACCCCCTTTACCATTGCAGTCTATATATTTTTTAATTTTTACATCACATATAATTGAATATTTTTTTGACTTCTTTAAAGGCTAAAAGAGCAGAATTTATAATGGGTGCTTTTCCAATTACCGGAAAGCACCTTTTTAAAGTGTTTTTTTATTAATTTTAAGGGCCAAGCGAGTCGGCAAAGCCGACGAAAAGCGAGACCAAAAAAGAAATGCACCCTTGCTAGGGGGTGGGGGGTAGATATAAAAAGAATTTCAGTTCATATTTTAGAAGAATTTTTCTCTATTATTAATGGTTTATTAATCCAGATTAGTTTAGATGAATATTGCGCAAATAATGCTATTTAATTTAAAATTATAGGTGATGGTCATCACCTTTCTTAAGTCACTGCTATAAGCTTTGATATAACTTAAGTTTAACTGAAGCATCAGAACATGATAGACCATAACCAAGTAATATGAAGATGTTGATGGGCATAATAAAAGTGCGTTTGACTTAGTATTTAAAGGAGAAATATTAATAATGGGCTGTTTATGGCATATAATCAGGGAAACTATCTCTTTTATAATAAGTATTGTAGCATTTATATGTCTAATAGTAGGCGGCTATACTTTATACCAAAAGATTTGCACTGATTATATCTTTCCTTCTGATGCAATAGTAAGGCAAAGAGCTGATAATTTTATTAATACTGATAAGCTACCAAAGCGTTTTGAGCTTAAAAACTATCTGTCAGTAATGGGTACACATGCCTTAATAGCTAATGACACCAAAAATAATCAGAAAATAGCAGTTATTCAAGCCGGAAAGTTAATAAACATAACAAAAGATAATATTCATTCTGATAAAATAGATAATATACTTAAAAAAATAGCTGGCAATCTTTCTTATTTGCCCCTTGAGGTAAGCAGAATAAAGGTTACAAAAAAGGGATTTATTAAATCATCAGGAGTTTATCTGCCTTATATAAAAGTAAATGCCCAGATAATACACAAAAGCAAGGGTGTTAATGTTGAAGGTATAATAGGCGCCTTGAATCATAATAAAGATAAAGATAAAAACCTTTTACTATTTTCTTTTAACAATACAAGCAAGTATAATCATAAAACCACAGAAAAATTTCTGAAATATATAAAGAATAAATAATAAAAGAGGGATCAAATTGTCGAATAATGTAAATAATAACTTTTGTCACTATACGGTAATGTTAAAAGAAGCTGTAGACGGGCTTGATTGTCAGGACGGTAAGATATATATAGATGCAACAGCAGGCGGCGGCGGGCATTCTTACGAAATAGCAAAGAGAATAAGCCCGAACGGTAAACTAATCTCTACAGATATGGATATTGAAGCAATTAACGCCGCTCGCCAGAAAACAGAAGAGTTTTCAGATATTGTTGAGATGGCTCAGGCAAGTTATACACAAATCCCGGAGATTCTTTATAAAAGAGGTATTGATAAAATAACAGGCGGTATCTTGTTTGACCTGGGTGCTTCGTATCATCAGCTAACTTCGGCAGAAAGGGGCTTTAGTTTTTCTAAAGATGCTCCTTTAGATATGAGATTTAATCCTGACGATTCGTTTTCTGCTTATGATGTTATTAATACTTATAAAGAAGAGGAACTCGCTAATATATTTAGATTGTACGGAGAAGAGCGATTTCCCGGGCGGATAGCACGTAGAATAGTAGAGCAAAGAAAAAAAGAGCCAATTAAAACAACTTTACAACTAGCTAATTTGATAAAATCAAGCGTTCCTTTTACAAAAAGTAAAATAAATCCTGCCACTAGAGTATTTCAGGCTATAAGGATAGAAGTTAATAACGAACTGAACAATATTGAAAAAGCAATTAAATGCATTATTCCCTTATTAGAAAAAGATGCTAGAATGGTTGTAATAAGTTTCCATTCATTGGAAGACAGGCTTGTAAAAACTTTGTTTAAATATTACAGTTCAGACTGTAATTGCCATCCTGAACAACTAATATGCAAATGCGATCCCAAGCAACTGGAAGTGCTGACTAAAAAGCCTATTGTTGCAAGTGAGGAGGAAGTTAAACTAAATCCACCATCCAGAAGCGCAAAGCTTAGGGTTGCTAAAAAGGTTTAATAATGGTATTTAGTGGGGTATCTAAATGAAAGCAGCTAATAACGCTTTAAAAACAACAAAAACAAGCAATAATAATTCTAAAAAGCCTACCCAATCGAATAATAAAACCTCTGGTCGAAAAGGCTCTAGTTCAATTGAAAAGGACAAGAAGTTAAAGTCTATACAAAGGCTTAACAAGTATTTGACCTGGATTTTATTATTATTTACAGCATTATTAGCTTTTAGCTATTATTTAGTTACAGAAAAAGAGAGAAAAGTAGTTTCTATTCATAATCAAACAAATAAACTTAATTTTGATAATTTAAAATTAGAAAACAGGCTTGATCAATCAAAATCGTTCTATAATATAAATAAAAAGGCCTCTAAAATTAATTTCCTCAAACAACCGGACAAGGTGCTAGAAATAAAAGCAAGAAAAAAAATAGTTAAAATAAGAAAAAATTTTATCAGAAAAAAAGTAAAAACAATACCAGGCTACTAAACAATCATGAAAAATTTATTGAAAACAAATTTAAAAAACTATACTGCATTTGCAATGTTTTTACAGATATTGTTTTTTATTTTTGCGCTTGTTCTTGTGATACAAGTGATAAAAATACAAATATTTGAAGCCGGCAAGCTAAAAGCAAAAGCAACGCACCAAAGACAAGTAGCTCGTCCTGTAAGCTTTAGGGGTATAATAACAGATAGAAATAACGTAAGATTAGCGTCAGATATAACAATATATGATATTTACGCTCATCCTAATTATTATCATGACACCCCTATTTCTGAGATGGCTTCTGTTTTAGCTAAACATCTGAAAAAACAAAAAAATAAATTATATGAAAAATTAAGCAATAGAAATCATTCAACCATAACAGTGGCTAAAAATGTTGATTTTGACTTGGTAGAAAAGAAATTAATACCCGAAGTTCGTGAGAAAAAAATAAAAGGTCTGGATTTTGTAAAAAGAAGCAAAAGAGTTTATCCTCAAGGTTCTTTAGCTGCTCATATACTAGGTTATACCAATTTTGATGCTAATATCCTTGCAGGTGTAGAAAAAACCGCGTCAAAAAATTTGGCTGAATTGCCGGAATTAAAGCCCATCGAATATGATGGAAGAGGAAATGTTATTTATGACTTTAATACTGATCCTAATAAAGTTACATTCCCGCCAACAGGAAAGAAATTAGTTTTAACAATAGATTCTACACTTCAGCATGTAGCTGAAACAGAACTTAAAAAAGGTATTAAAAGAACAAAAGCTGAAAGAGGCTCAGTTATTATATTGAACCCTAAGAATGGAGATGTATTGGCTTTTGCTGTTTTACCTAATTATAATCCCGCTAAATATAATAAATATAATCCTTCTGTTGTTAAAAATTGGGCTTTAAGCGATGTTTATCCTCCGGGCTCAACATTTAAAATAATTACGGTTGCATCTGCGCTGGAACATGGCTATATCACACCTTATGATAAAATTTATGACAGCGGAATTATAAAAATAGACAAGTGGCCTATTAAAAATCATGACTATATATCTGGTAAAGAACCGGGTTTAATAGATTTAAAATATTTGTTTGCTCATAGTAGTAACGTAGGCAGCTTAAAGGTTGCTTTAAAAATTCCTAAAAACGTACATTATAAGATGTTGAGGAAGTTTAATATTGGTTCTCGAACAGGTATAGATCTTCCTGGAGAATCTTATGGTATTTTGCCTAAGCCTAAAACTTGGAACAAAGTTAGACAAGCTACTATTGGATATGGATATAGTATTGCAACAACTCCTCTTCAAATAGCATCTGCTGTGGGTGCTATTGCTAATAATGGGGTTTGGGTTACACCTCATGTTATAAAATATAAAAAAGAAGAATTTCAGAAAAATATAAAAGTAAGAAGAGTTATTTCTAAACAAACAGCTGGGGTTTTAACAAATTTATTAGCAGATAGTATTGATGCTACAACTTCAAAAGCTGGTAAAATACCAAATTATAGAATAGCCGGTAAAACAGGTACATCCAGAAAGCCAAAACCTAATGGAAGAGGATACTTAAAAGATAAAGTTTATACATCTTTTGTTGGTTATCTTCCTGTTAAGAATCCTCAATTAGTGATTTTAGTAGTTATTGACAGTCCAAACACAAAGCAAAACTGGGGAAGTACAATTGCAGGACCTGTGTTTAATTCTATTGCATTGCAAGCTGCGAGATTAAAAGGAATTGAGCCTGACAGACCTCTAAAAAGAATAAAGGAGATTTTGAATTGATTTTAGATAAAATAGTTGATTTTCTTTGTCCTATAAGTATTTTAAATAATAAAGATTTAGATGATATAGATATAAAAGGTGTATCCTATGATTCTAGGCAAATAAAGCCGGGTTATATTTTTGTTTGCATTGTAGGTGAAAAAAATGATGGTCATAGTTTTATAGTACAAGCCTTAAATAACGGTGCAGCTGCTATTATTGCAGAAAAAGAAACTAAAAATATTAATATACCTATTATTCAAGTAAAAGATACAAAACAAGCTCTATCTCAAATATCAAGTATTATTAATGATTTTCCGTCTTTAAAATTAAATTTAATTGGAATTACTGGTACAAACGGAAAAACAACAGTTACTCACCTTATACAAAATATGTTTGAGTATTCTAAAAAAGCTTGTGGATTAATAGGGACTTTAGGGCATAAGTTTCAATCAGCTGAAGATTATCAAAGTTCCAATCATACTACTCCTCAATCTCCTGAACTTCAACAGGTATTAAAGACTTTTGTTGATAAAGACATTAAAAATATAGTGATGGAAGTCAGTTCTCATGCTTTGGATTTAAAAAGAGTTTCAGGATGTGACTTTAATGCAGCTGTTTTAACTAATTTAACCCAGGATCATCTTGATTATCACGTAACTATGGAAAATTATTTTCTGGCAAAGAGCTTATTATTTGAATCTTTATCAGAGAATAATAAAAATAACTCTAAATACGCTGTTATAAATAATGATGATGAATATGCAGAAAAATTTAAAAATAAAATAAATAAAAGTATAAAGCTTTTAACCTATGGAATAAATAAAGGAGCTGATTTTTATGCTTATAATATTCAGTTTTCTACTATTGGTTCTCTTTTTGACTGCAAAACACCTATTGGAGATAAAAAAATAAATCTTAAAATGACAGGAGCTTTTAGTGTTTATAATTCATTGGCGGCTTTGGCAGTAGGATATGCAGAAAATTTGGACTTGGATACTTGCATTAAATCTTTAGAAGAAACAAAAAGCGTTGCAGGAAGGTTTGAAACAGTTATTGATAATCCATTAACTATTGTAGATTATGCTCATACGCCAGATGGTTTATTAAACGTATTAAATGCCGCAAAAAAAATAGTGCCATTAGGTGGAAAACTTGTTTGTGTAGTAGGTTGTGGAGGTGACAGAGATGCAACCAAAAGACCACAAATGGGCAAAATTGCTGATACTTTAGCTGATAAAGTATATATAACTTCTGATAATCCTAGAACTGAAGATCCTCAACAGATAATCACCGATATTTTAGCTGGTATTAAGACATTGGATTCTAGTAAAGTTATTATTGAAATAGATAGAAAATCTTCTATTGAAATGGCTATAAGAGACGCAGATAATAAAGATGTTGTTGTAATTGCAGGTAAAGGCCATGAGGACTATCAAATATTAAAAGATAAAACTATTCATTTTGATGATAAAGAAGAGGCTTTAAAAGCTTTTGAAAAATACAGAAAATAATCGTTTTTTTATATTATTTAAGGTGTTTAATACTTTCTGTTAAAATAATTAATATAAAAAATAAAAAGGCTGGAAATGGAAAAAATAACATCAATTGGACTTGTAGAAACACAATATTTTACGTTTAATGAACCAATAAATCTCGAATGTGGTGAACAACTTAGACCTATAACAGTTGCATATGAGACTTACGGTAAGTTAAATCAAGCAAAAAATAATGCCATATTAATATTACATGCTTTATCCGGTGATGCTCACGCAGCAGGTTATCATAATGAAAAAGATAAAAAGCCTGGATGGTGGGAAGATATGATTGGTCTGGGCAAGGCCTTTGATACTGATAAATATTTTATAATATGTTCAAATTTTTTAGGGGGATGTTCGGGGACTACTGGTCCTTCTTCTATAAATCCAGAAACGCATAAGCCTTATGCTTCAGACTTTCCGGTTATAACCATAGAAGATATGGTAAAAATTCAAGTTAAATTAATAGATTATCTTGGAATAGATAAGCTTTTATGTACAGCTGGCGGTTCAATGGGTGGAATGCAGGCTTTAGAGTGGGCTATATCTTATCCAGAAAGACTTAAATCTTGTCTGGTTGTTGCTTCAACCAGTAGATTATCAGCTCAGGGGATAGCTTTTAATGAAGTTGGTCGTAAGGCGATTACCTCTGATCCTTTTTGGAATAACGGACATTATTATAATGAAGAAAAAACACCTGATAAGGGTCTTGCATTAGCTAGAATGGTTGCACATGTTACTTATTTAAGTGAAGAATCTATGCATCAAAAGTTTGGTCGACGCTTGCACGATAAAAATAATCTGGATTTTACTTTTGATATTGATTTTCAAGTAGAAAGTTATTTAAGACATCAGGGTAAAAGCTTTGTGGGTCGTTTTGATGCAAATAGTTATTTATATATAACAAAAGCAATGGATTATTTTGACCTGGTTGAAAAGCATGGATCCTTGGCGGAGGCTTTTAAAAACGTTCTTGCTAAGTTTTTAATTATATCTTACAGTACAGATTGGTTATTTCCTCCTGTTCAGTCTAAAGAGATAGTACGAGCATTGATGAATATGGATAAAGAAGTTACTTACTGTGACATAGAATCGCCTTTTGGGCATGATGCCTTTTTGTTAGAGGCTGAAAGGCAAACAAAGATTATAAAAAGTTTTTTAAAAGATATAACCTAGAATAAAAGGTAAATAATAATAAATGAATGAACATTATAAAAAATCACAGGGTCTCCATTTAAATTATGCGGTAATATCTGATTTTATTGCTGAAGGTTCTAAAGTATTAGATTTAGGCTGTGGAAGTGGTGATTTGTTGCGCTTGTTGAAAGACAAGAAAAATGTTCAGGGGCGAGGGGTTGAAATCGATAATGACAATGTTATTCAGTGTATAGAAAAAGGGTTGTCTGTTTTTCAGGGAGATATTGACGAAGGATTAAAAGAGTATCAGGATCAGTCTTATGATTATGTTATTTTGAACCAGACCTTGCAGTGTACTCATAAACCTGACTATGTAATTCAGGAGATGTTAAGGGTTGGCAAGAAAATAGTAATTAGTTTTCCTAATTTTGCTTATTGGAAAGTAAGAAATGATCTGTTCTTTGGTGGGAGAATGCCAAAATCTAGAATTTTGCCTTTTGAATGGTATAATACGCCTAATATTCACTTAGTTACGATAAAAGATTTTAGAGAGTTTTGTGGAAAAAGAGACATTACAATACTCAAAGAGGTTTTAACTACCCGCGCTGAGCTTAAGACTAGTATTATTCATAAAAAGTTTGCTAATTTATTAATAGAAGAGATTATATTTGTTATTTCTAATTCTAAATATTAAATAGAATTCATAAATATTATAAAAATATTTTGATTTTAAAGTATTTCATACTATACTAAAAAAGTGTAGTATGAAAACTTAAAAAAGGAAGAACAAATGCTTTCTAATAATTATTTAGTAAAATCAAGGCAAATTGGACAAACATTATTAAGCGGTAAAAATTTACAAAATAGATCAGAAGTAAAAAAAGAAAATTTATCAAACTCAAAATCTTTTTTAGGTACTACTCAAACTACAAAAAACAAGCAAATAAGTTTTAGTAGTGGAGGAGGAGAATTAAAAGAATCATTTAAAGCATTCTGTAAAAATCTTGGTGGGATTTTTGGAGGTCATGCAGCAACAGTAATGGTCAAAGGTGCTTCAGAAAGAGCTAGGCTTTCAAGAAAATCTGTTCATCGTGAAGTTGTTGTGCAAACAGCTGGAAAAATAGGATCAGAAACAGGAGAACAGTTGGCGGAAAGAGCAGCCTCCTTTACATATAATGGAGTAAAAGGATTCAGTCTGCCTTTATCTCCAAGGGCTAAAAAATCATTGAAAGATTGTCATTCTAATTTTTAAATTTCAATTCTGATCTTATCTGAATTTAGCAATTATTATCTCTAATATTACAAATGTCAATATTTTTTCCTTCTTCGCTTTTAGTAGTAGTAAGATCAATAATAGAATCATCGTTTTTTCTAACTCACTAGCGATTCTTTTTATTGGTTTTAGATAATTTTTAAATTAAAATAAAAATTAAGGGCTAATATTAAAAAAATTAGGGAAGTTTTATGGTGGAAAAAGATTTAAATTTAAACATGGCTAAAACCTATGAAATTGATATAAGTGATGCAACTCCAATGATGCAGCAGTTTTTAAAAATTAAAAAACAAAGCCAGGATGTGCTTTTGTTTTATAGAATGGGAGATTTTTACGAAACTTTTTTTGAAGATGCAATAGCAGCTTCAAAGGCATTGGAAATTACTCTTACAGGAAGAGAGGGTGGCAAGTTGGGTCGTATACCAATGGCTGGAGTTCCGCAAAAAGCAGCTGATAACTATATATCAAGGTTAATAGAAAAAGGCTTTAAAGTAGCAATCTGTGAACAAATGGAAGATCCCGCCTTGGCAAAAGGATTGGTTGACAGGCAAGTTGTAAAAACCATTTCTGCCGGGACAATAACAGAAACAGACTTGCTGGACTCAACAAAAAATAATTATTTAGCATCTGTTTTCAAGTCAAAAAAAGAAAATATATTTGGTTTAGCTTATATTGATATTTCAACCGGAGAATTTAAAATAACTCAGTTGGAATTAAATCAATTAATAGCAGAACTAAGCAGAATATCGCCAGCTGAAATTTTAGCTCCGGCAAAGAAAAAAGATTTACAATTAAATCAAATAGTTGCAGAGAAACAAGTAGACTTACCCAATGAAATAGCAGGGTATTATAATTTTAGCAAAAGAGAATCCTCTTCTTTTACAGAAGAGAGAGCTGTAGATAAAATAAAAAACTTTTTTAATATAAATTCTTTAGAATCTTTTGGCTATCCTGATTTTAAAGAAGGTTTAATAGCAGCAGGAGCTATAATAGAGTATTTGGAAGAAACACAACTGCAAAATATTCCCGATTTAGATGTGATTGTTCCTTACTGTATGGATTCTTATGTTTCAATGGATTCTAATACAAGAAGAAATCTTGAATTAGTTCAAACAGTAAGAGATAAATGCTATAAAGGCAGTTTGTTATGGGCAATAAACAGAACTAAAACATCTATGGGTACCAGATTGTTAAGAAAATGGATTCAACAACCTCTGCAAAATATTGCTTCTATTATAAAAAGACAAAATGGTGTTGAGGAATTATATAATAATAGCATGTTAAGAGTTGAATTAGCATCATTGCTTGAGCGGGTTTATGATATAGAAAGGTTAGCAGCAAAAATCAGTAATAATTCTGTTAATCCCCGTGATTTTGTCGCTTTAAAAGATTCTTTAAATGTTTTGCCTCGTTTTGCAGAGCTTTTGCAAAATAGTGAATCTTATTATTTAAATAAATTATCTAATATAGATAATAAACTTGTAGGATTTAGCAATATAATTGAAAGAACCATACAAGATAATCCTCCAGTCGGTTTAAAAGAAGGTAAAATAATAAACGAAGGCGTAAATGAAAATTTGGATAGTTATAGAAAACTTTTAAACGGTGGAAAAGAATGGTTGGTTGATTTTGAGCAGAAAGAAAAAGAAAAATCAGGCATTAAGTCTTTAAAAGTTGGTTATAGCAAAAATTTTGGTTATTTTATAGAAGTTACTCGGGCAAATTCTTCTATGGTGCCAGATAATTATATAAGAAAACAAACGCTTACAAATGCGGAAAGATATATAACTCCAGAGCTTAAAACCCATGAAACAGAAGTTCTTAGTGCAGAAACAAAAGTTGTTGATTTAGAGTATCAGATATTTTGTGATTTGAGAGAATATGCAAATGAATTTGTTGAATCAATAAGAAATATAGCAAAAGACTTATCTGTTATTGATGTATTATTATCTTTTGCAGACGTTGCAGTTGAGTATAATTATATAAAACCGGAAATAAACGACTCTAAAAAATTAATAATAAAAGAAGGTCGCCATTCTGTTATAGAACAATTATTGACACTAGGGCAATATGTGGCTAATGATCTTGAGTTAATAGGTGGGGATTATGAACTTAATAACCCAAATTGTCAGTTTATGATTTTAACAGGACCTAATATGGCAGGTAAATCTACTTATATGAGGCAAAATGCTTTAATTGTATTACTTGCTCAAATTGGCTGTTACGTGCCAGCTACAGAAGCTCAAATTGGCATTATCGATAAAATATTTACAAGAGTAGGTGCAGTAGATGATTTATCAACAGGGCAGTCTACTTTTATGGTAGAAATGAATGAAACAGCGTTTATTTTAAATTCCGCTACAGAGCGTAGCCTTATTTTGTTAGATGAAATAGGCAGAGGAACCAGTACATATGACGGTGTGGCAATAGCTTGGAGTGTCATTGAATATATAGTTGAAAAAATAAAAGCCAGAACTATTTTTGCAACACACTATCATGAGATAAATGTAATTTGCAATAAAATGCCGCAAGT
Source organism: Candidatus Gastranaerophilales bacterium (assembly GCA_028280605.1). Lineage (GTDB taxonomy): Bacteria > Cyanobacteriota > Vampirovibrionia > Gastranaerophilales > JANQFW01 > JANQFW01. Next base: position 30,808 of record JANQLL010000148.1, on the reverse strand, counting down.
TCAAAATTATAGGGTAACTGTTAGCGAAAATGACGGTGATATCCAGTTTTTAAGACAAGTAGTGCCGGGTGGTACAAGTAGAAGTTATGGTATTCAAGTGGCTAAGATGGCTGGCTTACCAAGCAATCTAATTTTACGCGCTCAAAGCCTTATGAATAAAATGCAAAAAGATAATGCTGCAAAAATAAATGTAAGAAAGCAATCAAATAACGAAGTTGAGGTTAATATGCCTCAATTATCACTTTTTGTTGAATAAGTGCATTTAAGAATATTTTTTTATATTATTTTCAATCCAGTTTACGGCATCTGTTATATCTTGTGCAATATAGTCTGCTGTTTTATTTTTATTTTTCTCAATTTCCTCAATACCGTGGCCTGTTTTTACAAGAATTCCTTTACATCCTGCATTATGCGCTAATTCTACATCAATAAATTTATCACCAATAACATAAGAATTTTTTATATCTATATTTTTAAAATTTTTTATTGCACTATCGATCATACCGGTTGCAGGTTTTCGACAGTTACATTGTTTTGCATATTCCTCTACGGTTCCTTTAGGATGATGCGGACAATAATATATTGAATCAAGAATAGCATTTTCCTTTTTTAAGATTTTATTTAGTTCATTGTTTATAATGGAAACATTTTTTTCATCATAATAGCCTCTTGCCACACCTGATTGATTTGTTACTAAGATCGTCAAAAAATTTAACTTATTTAATTTTTTCAAAGATTCTGCCACACCTTGGATTAGCTTTAAATCTTCTTTATTTTTTAGGTAGTTTACCTCTTCAATTATTGTTCCGTCTCTATCCAGAAAAACTGCTGGCTTTAAATTTTGCATGATTTATTTACTTTCTTATATTATACTGCTTATCAATTAAATTTCAGATTACTCTTTTCAGAGAATATTTTATTTTATTAACTTTAACTCGATTTAATAATCTGAAAAGTATTTTAGTGGAAGTATAGCTGAATTTTTGGTTTTGCCTTACAAACACGCCAGGCAGGCTAGTCCGGTGCGTCATTGTTTTTAATAATGCTTTTTATTATTCTATTTTTAATGTGCTTTATTAGTTTTAATATTATAAAGTTATTTTAATATAAAAATTTATAATATTTAACCATAAGTATATTTTCAAACAAACTTTCGTGATATATTTATAAATATTCAGACATAAGGGGTTAAGCTTAAGCCATGGACTGGAATGAAACATTTAACGGGATAATAAATACTCTTCAAAGTATTATTACATCTAATATTGCTGGTGTAATTTGTTGGGCAGTTGTCTTTTTTATTATATTTATTGTTGTAATTAATATTATTAACTTAATAGCAATGAAAAGTGAAAGTCAAGAAGAAACCAAACTTGGAGGTAATTTAGAAGAAAATATCTGTAAAGGTCTTAATGAAGAAGAAAATAATGAAAAAAACTTTATAAACGTACCTCAAAGGAATGTTCTCTTTTCTGGTAGAGAAGATCTTTTAAATTCTTTGTTTGTAAATTCAAAAATACAAATAATATCTCAAAATCAAACAATTCATGGGCTTGGAGGTGTAGGAAAAACCTCTATTGCAATTGAATATGCGTATAGAAATAAAGATAAATACAATGTCATATTATGGGTAAATGCAGAATCTTTTGCAAATTTGTCTGAAAGTTATATGAATATTGCATTATCTTTTGGAATTGATACAGCTGATGTTAAGCCTGAACCTTTAATAATGGCAGTTAATCAAGCTCTTTTTAATTTTGACCCAAATGAACGTTGCTTAATTATATTTGATAATGCAAAGGATAGACAATCAATAGAACCTTATATTCCACAAGGTAGCGGGCATGTTTTAATTACTTCAAGATCTTCTAATTGGGAAGGTATTGCAGGTGTTAAACAAATTGGTGTTTTTACAGAAAATGAAGCTTTAACATTTTTAAAAAAGGATTTAAAAATTAATTATGATGTTTATGCAATGGATATCAAAGAGCTTGCAATGATATTGGGTTATATGCCATTAGCTTTAGCTCAAGCTTCAGCGTATATAAACAAAACAAATAAAAAACCATCTTTATACATAGAAGATTTTAAAAAGAAAATTACTTATATTTTTAATAAGCTCAAGCCGGCTAATTATCCTTATGCAGTTGCTACAACCTGGCAAATATCCATTGATAAACTTAAAGAAACCAATCCTAAATCAATAGAATTTTTATATCAAATAGCCTTTTTAGCACCAAATAAAATTAATCTAGTGTGGTTTACAACAGAAGAAGAGTTTTCTGATTTTTACTTTGATGTAATTGAACCACTTGAAATTTATTCGCTTGTATCAAGGCAAGATTTCTTTATTTCAATACATAGGCTTGTCCAAATGGTAATAAGAGATAGTATAGCAGTTGAGTCGGTAAAAAGAGAACAAATTGAAGAAGTTATTAATATAATTAGTAAATCTTACTTTTTTGATTTTAATAATGCTGAAACCTGGGAATATAGCTATTCATTCATTCCGCATGTAGAAGTATTAATGGGATATATAGAAAAATTTAATATAGAATCCGAACAAGTTAGTTATATATTACACACAACAGGTTCTTGTTATGATGCACAAAGCCAGTACGATAAAGCTCTTAAGTTTTATTTTAAAGCTTTAGGGATGAAAGAAAAGATATTAGGAAATAATCATCCTGATACTGCAGCTACTTATTATAATATTGGTAGTGTTTACTATAATCTGGGTAGTTATAACGATGCTTTAAACTTCTATGATAAAGCTTATGAAATATTTCAAAATGAACTAGGGTCAAATCATCAAAACTCTATAGCAATAAAGCAGAATATAGAACATCTTGAGCAAATAATACAAAAAGAACTATCTCAAACCGATAAAAATTTATATAGTTTGAGATAGTTAAAATCTATATAACAAATATTAATTTATTTTTTTAATTTTGTTTTTTTGAGAATTGAATTTGAAGATTTAGAATGATACTTAAACCAAATTGTATTATATGGCTTTACTCCATCGCTAGAGCTTGCATAAGTTTTGTACATTAACTTACTAGCTTTTTTAACTTGAGACTTAGTCGTTCCTTCTTTAAATTCATTTAATACATCACCAGCAACTCTTTTTACTTCTTTGTCTAACATTAAAGGCGAATCAAACTTAACTTTGTAAGTAGCTGTTTTAATTTTATACTGCCAATCTTCGTGTTTTATAATTAAATCAATTATATTAGTTTTCATAGCCGCTTTTAAAAAATCTTGTTGATCAGGTTCTATTAAAGATAAAAACTCTTCTATCATTAATGGATTTTGTGGCATATCAGGAAAAATAAAGACAGCTCTAATTATAGGTACGCCTTTTCCTATAAAGCTAAATAAAGATAAGCCTAACACTCTTTCTTTCATAATTGTTTCAATAACAGAAGGATCAGGTAAAAATTCTTTGGAAAAATTAACAGCCAAGCATGGTCGTCCGTTTATTGCTGTAAAAAAAACAGTATCTTTCGGTCGATATTTAAATACAGCATCATCCCAAGTTAAAAAAGTAGAAGCTTTAGATGAATAGATTAATTGACTATCAAGTCTTTGGTTCATATCATCTTCTAGGGATAGACCGGTTTTTGCCGGAAAATTTTGGAAGTTATAAGTTTGAGCAAATGTTTGAACATTAATAAATAAAACAAAGAAAAAAGCCCAAACAAATAAATTTGATAATTTTTTATAATTCATTTTTTTCCCTCACTCAATTCTCAATGATTAATAAGAATAAATTTTGTGCATAACTAAATTCGCTTGTAAAAAGTTTTACTCTAATGATGTTAACATAATACTAATCAAATAGTAAATTATTATTTGATTTAAAAGAACTAAATGTATTAAATTCTAACTGTAGTAAAATAAAATGGTAATTAAAGGAAGTTAAGGGTCTGGTTAAAATGTTTATAAATATAATAAATAAACTCTTGGATCACAAAAATTTAACATTAGAAGAATCTAAAAGCGTAATAGATATAATAGCAACACAAGATATACCGGATGTTCAAATAGCAGCTTTTCTCTCTTTATTAAAATATAAAGGTGAAACAATAGAGGAAATAAGCGGATTAGCCCAAGGATTAAGAGAAAAGGCAGAAAAGATTAATATATCCAATGATAAAACAATAGTAGATTCTTGTGGAACAGGTGGAGATCAAGCTAATACTTTTAATATTTCAACAGCATCTTCTATAGTGGCAGCAGCGGCTGGAATTTATGTAGCAAAGCATTCTAATTTTAGTTTAACAAGCAAATGTGGAAGTAGTAATGTTTTACAAGCTCTAGATATTCCTTTAAGCCAAACAGCAAAAGAAGTTCAAAATGATTTTGAGAATAAAAATATAGCTTTTATACATGCCCCATATTTCCATAAAGCAACATCAAGGGTTCACCCGGTTAGAAAAAGTCTTGGATTTAGAACTATTTTTAACTTTTTAGGACCTTTAACTAATCCAACCTCTCCGAGTGGACAAGTTTTAGGTGTTTCAGATCCTGGCATGTGCTCTAAAATGATAGAAGTTTTAAAGATTTTGGGATGTAAAAAAGCACTTGTAGTAAACAGTAAAAATCCAATAATGGATGAAATTAGTATTTGTGGCAAAACAGATGTATATAAACTGGAAAACAATAATATAGAAAAATTTGAGATACACCCTGAAGATTTTGGAATTAAACCTGCTACACTTGAAAAAATATCTGGGGGAACCCCAGATGAAAATGCGCAAATAATAAAAGATATTTTTTCAAGCAAATTAAAAGGTCCAAAACGTGATATTTTATTGCTAAATGCAGCTGCATTGTTGTGGGTTGGAGAAAAAGCCCCATCTTTGCAAGAAGGGGTTTTAATGGTTTATAACCTTATTGAAAATGGTGTTGTTTGTAATAAATTACAAGATATTACAGTGATATCATAAAAAAATGATCTTAAATTTTAATTTATGAGCAGTTAAATTTTTCATGTAAAAATTTTTGTTTTAAACTAGTATTAGATTTAGTTTTTAAATTATATTTATTTTAAATGGAGAAAAATAATGGAACCATTGATAAAAACCAAGGTGATAGCCACATTAGGACCGGCAACCAGTGAAAGAGATCAGATAATAAAGCTTATAAAGTCAGGAGTTAGAATAATAAGGATAAATTCTTCTCATGAAACCCCTGATGTTCACAAAGATAGAATAGCATTAATAAGAGAAGTGGCAAGGGAGCTGAACTTACATATTCCTATTTTATTAGACTTGCAAGGACCAAAAATAAGAGTTGGTAATTTGGTTGAAGATAAAGAATTAATAGATGGAGAACTAGTTCAACTAAAATCAGGAATGGAACAAGAAGATCCGGAACTTATTCCTGTTGATTATTCAGGTATTGTAAACGATGTTGAACCTGGAGATATGATTTTATTAGATGATGGTAAGCTGGAAATTCAGGTTGAATCAAAAACTAAAGAAATTATAACCGCAAAAGTTATAAACGGTGGTAATTTAAAGAAAAGAAAAGGTTTAAATATTCCCGGTACAACGGCAAGTATATCAGCTGTAACTGAAAGAGATATAGATTATATTAAGTTTGCAATAGAAAATGAAGTTGATTTCTTAGCACTTTCTTTTGTAAGAACAAGGGAAGATATAATAAAAGCTAAAAAATATATTACTGAATTTGGCGGTGATATACCAATTATTGCAAAAATAGAAAAACCTCAAGCTGTTGATAATATGAATTCTATTATTATTGCCTCAGATGGTGTAATGGTTGCAAGGGGTGATTTAGGTATAGAAATTTCTCCTGAAAAAGTTCCTATTGTACAAAAAAGAATTATTACAGAAGCTAATGCACAGAGAAAAGAGGTAATAACAGCAACTCAAATGTTAGAAACAATGATAGCTCAACCAACACCAACACGTGCAGAAACAAGCGATATTGCTAATGCAATTATGGATGGCACAGATGCGGTTATGTTATCAGGTGAAACAGCAGTCGGTAAATTTCCTTATAAAGCCGTAGGTATGATGAGAGCTATTTCTGATAATGTAGAAAAGAGTTCTCTGTATAATTCAAATAGATTTATTAAGTCTAAAGAAGTTTATGATAGAGATTCTCAAGCTATATCAACAGCAGTTATCAGAATGTTATCAGAAATTGAAACAAAAGCTATAGTTGCATTTACTAAAACAGGTTTTACCGCAAGAATGCTGTCAAAAGCCAAGCCTGCTGTTCCAATAATTTCTATTGCCGAAGATGAAAAACTTTGTAGAAGACTTAATTTGTTATGGGGTGTTTTCCCACTGCATTTTGATTGTAATATGAACTTTAGCGAAGATGAATTAAAAGCATTAGATGAATGTCTTATTCAAAAAACATTCCTAAATGTAGGTGACAAAATTATTATTACAGGTGGTCAATTCTACTTGATACCCGGAAGAACTAACTTCTTAAGACTTCATCAAATTGGTTCAACAATTGCTAGAAGATAAAATAATATAATATATAAAAAATGGTAAAAAGCAGGAGAAATCTTGCTTTTTCTTTTTATTACATTTTGTAAAATCAAAAAAAAATAATAGCAACAAATTGTGTTTTTCAACTTGATATAAGAGTGGTATATTTCTCATTATTGTGAAACAAATATAAAAAGGAATATTTATTAAGTTATTTATCTTGCTTTAGCAGGATGTGTAAAATTTTTTGTTAAATAATAATTTATTTTTGTTATTTAATAGAATTTTATCTGTATTGAATTTTTTGCATATAATTAAAAAAAATAAATTCTGTTTTTTGAAAATAGTAAATTAAGTTTTTATTAAGTCATTTTGTTTTTTATATTAAACGTTGAGTAGAGACATTAGATAAGAAAAGTGGAGATCAAAAAGAGTATGTTAGTGAACAAAAGTCATAGCGCAAAAGTAGGTTTTGGATATAAACTGGCTGTTGATTCTGGTGCAAGTGATACAAGAAAAGGAAGCTTGAAAATAACAATGTTTTCAAATGAAGGTGATAAGCTTATTTCTAGTAATGATAATGAATTAAAAAATTTTCCTAAAAATGTATGTCCAAATGGTATAAAATCAGCAGAAGATTATGTAAATGGTCTTAAAGCCAGAATAAATTCATTTATTAAAAATTCAGTAATAAAAGATATAATAAAAGGATTAAAAGGAGATGACAAAAAATTAAAAGGAATAGCTCTTTTTGTGCCTGGTGCAACTCTTGATAATAAAGCAGAAATATTGCCAAACTTAAAAGATGAAAATGATCAACCACTTAAAAAAGTTAATTTTAATAAAATAGATATGGGTAAAAAAGGTGTAGATGAGAATTATAAATTACTTGCTCTTAATGATATGGCTGGAGCAGCAGCGTATGTGGCTAAAGCTTTAGCAAATAAAGAAGAGCTTAATAATGGATTAAAAGCCACAGTTTGTATGACTGGCGGGGGATGCGGCGTTGCTTCGATAAAAGTTTTAAATGGTCAAACAGTAGTTGAAACTTCAGAAATGGGTCATATAAAAGGCTTAAAAACAAATAAGCCTCTGGAAAAAGAAGGTGCGTCCGTTCCTGCATTAATAACAAACTATGCTGACACTTTAAGCTTAAGTGCAGACAAGAAGAATAAACTTTTAGATCTTGGTAATGCAAAGATAGTCACACAATACCCGGTTAAACTAGAAAAAGATTGTGATGAAGCTAAAAAAATCAGAGAAACAGAGCTTTTCGATGAAAAAGTGAGTAACAATAACTCTAGCTTTACCTTAAAAGAGTTAAAAAAAGAACAACATGAAGAAGCCTCAGGAGCAGCAATAAACGCTTATCTTGATTCTGTTGCTCAAATAGCCCATATAGAAGCTGCTAAAGGAACAAATAAGTTTATTTTAACCGGCCCTCTTGCGCAAGGTATAAAGCAAGCAGTGAATGGCTCAGGCTCAGGTAATAATTTTGACAAAACAATTAAATCTCGAGCAATGAATTTGTTAGGTAATAGTGCTCAAGCAATGGCAGACTTATATAAATTTAGTATAGACTCAAGTATTGAAATTCCTGATAATACACTTGGAGGTCCAAGCTTATTGGATGGTAAGTTTGTGTCAGAGAGTAGAGGAAATTGGGTAGGTATTCCAACTGAATCTTTAAAAAATACAAACATAAATAAATCTTGAAAATATATAGATTAAACCCTTCTAAACACTTCAGGTAGCTATGTTCTTTAACTGGAGTGTTTTTTTATTAATATTATTTTAAATATTTTGGTTTATATTTTGTTTGATTTAGCTATTTTCTATGATAGGATACCTGAATAAAATTATTTTTTAATTAAAATTGCAAATGTTTTTATAAAGAAAGGAATAAAAAATAATGATAAAAGTAAATTTAAATATAAAATCTTTTTCTCCTCAGGGCTTTAAAGGTGAAAACAGTGAAAATACAGGAAAGAAAGAAGTTTTTCAAAATGGTGAAAAACCAGCTCTTGGGGTTCCGATCTGTTATGGAATACCGGTTAAAGATAAACCTAAAATAAAAAGAGGATGTTTTAACAACTTAATTGATTTCTTAACAGGTAAAACTGGTCCAATTGCAGAATCTGCACAAAATAAAGTCGAAAAATTGAATTCTAAAATAAAAGATCTTGAAACTAAAATAAAAAATTTCTTTACAACAGATGATGCACCATATCAGCATTATAGTCAAATTAGAGATTCTGTAAAAGAGTGGCTTAAAATAAGAGTAGAAGATGTTGGTGGAGATAAATACCGCTATGAGCATATGAAAAGATGTGAAAAAGAAGCTGAAACAATGGCAAATTTATATGGGCTGGACCCTAAAACTGTGGCAAAAGCAAAAATAGGTGCTTTACTTCATGATAATTCTAAAAAATTATCAAATGATGATATGCTTGCTCAAGCAAAAAAATATAATCTTGATATAAAAGCATATGCCAATAAATATGATCCTAAGGCTCTGGATGATCCAAGTCGATTACATGGTCTTGTTGGGGCGGCTGTTATATCAGATAAATTAGGTATAACCAATCCAGACATTTATAATGGTATTTATTATCACACTCCAGGCAGGGCGGAAGAAGGTAACCTATATAACCATACTAATGGAAAAGAAGGCAAATATATAGATCCAGTCGAAAGATTAATACCTATGTCAGATAAAGAAGATCATATTTATAGTATGGGCACAAAAGAGAGTTTTAACGATTCTCTTAAGTATTTAGTTAGAACTTTAAAGTTTGCTGATGGTCTACCAGTTATTAATCCTGACTATAAAACATAAATTAATAATTTAATTAATTAAAGAGTGTTTTAGGCTTTTATGGATGGATAATTTTTTATTTATTATACTTTAAAATAAAAAATTGTGTTATATTTATAAATATTTAATTATAAAATATAGTATAGAGGTATTAATGCAGGATATTAGATGGAAGCAAAGATTTGAAAACGTTGAAAGTGCTTTTATTCTACTTAAAAGTTCTTTTGATAAAGAAGAAGAGCTTACAGATTTTGAAAAGGAAGGAGTTATTCAACGCTTTGAATATACTTTTGAGCTGGCTTGGAAAACTTTAAAAGATTACTTGGAATTTAAAGGTATAATTTTAGAAGAAATAACTCCCAGAAATGTTATAAAACAGGCATTTGCAGCCAAGGTTATTAAAGATGGAGAACCTTGGATCAAGATGCTTACACAAAGAAATAAGCTTTCACATACTTATAACCAAAAAATTTTTGATTTATCTTTTGATTTAATAAAAAATGAATTTGTTCTTTTATTAGAAGATTTTTATATGTATTTAAAGGAGAAAAACCTTGGCTGATTTTGGTCTGTCAGAAAATACAATATCTATAATAAAAGATGTATTTAAAAAATATCCAAATTTAGAACTAGTAAAAATATTTGGCTCAAGAGCAAAAGGAAATTATAATTATAACTCTGATATTGACTTTGTTATATGGGGAGAATTGGATTTTATAATAGTAGGAAATCTTTGTTTGGACTTGGATGAACTTCCTACACCTTATAATTTTGATGTAAAACATTATGATGAAATCAATAATCTTAAGTTAAAAGACCATATTGACAGAGTCGCAAAGATTTTCTATAAAAAAGACAAACCCTAATCTCTTAAAAGGTTTTTGGTCGAAAAAGCTCAAACTGATGTTAGAAAGATCTATTATAGTATTGCAGATGCTTATTTCTCTGATTGCAACTATGATAAAACCCAAGAATACCGAGATAAAGCAGGTGATGATTAGTTAAATGAATATGATTATTAACCATCATAATCTATTCATTCAGTAAGAAGTAAAGTGTTTTTTTATATATTTAAATCCCTCCGCATTCTGCTAACTGGAGAAGGTTATTTTGTAGGGATGTTTCTATAATTAAAGAAATAAGACATGAAAACTAGAGAACATTCATGGAAAAATTTTTTTCTCCAGCAATTAATTTAATGAATAAATTTAAATACAGTCAAAAGTTTGCCATCATAGGTTTTCTTTTTGCTTTTGCATTTTTAATTATATTATTTATTTTCTTTGGCGAAATAAATAAATGGATTGAGTTTACCAGAAAAGAAGAAGCGGGTATTGAATATGTACAATCTCTGGATAAACTAACCTTACTCCTGCAGGAACACAGGGGTTTATTAAATGCTTATCTTAATAACAGAAAACATTTTAAAACATTGATTTTAAAGAAAGAAGACCTAATAAAAATCCAAATTAAAGAAATTGACAGAATTGACTTAAAGTATGGCAAAACTTTAGGCACAACAAAAAAATGGAATGAAATAAAAAATAATACTTATTTATTAATAAAAAATTTTAGAAAAATTTCAGCAAAAGAAAGTTTTGAAAAGCACACAGAACTTATCAATAATATACTTTCTTTTATTGGTCAAATAGGATTAACTTCAAATTTAATTTTGGATCCAACTGGCGAAAGTTATTATCTAATAATATTAATATTAAATAAAAATCCTATTATTATTGAAAGAATGGGTAAAGTTAGAGGATTAAGTACAGGTATTGCAGCAAGAAAATCAATTAAACCTGAGGAAATAAAATTAATAAATAGTGAAATTTTTTTAATTAAAAAAAATTTAAAAGAGATTAACCAAATATTTGATACTCTAAAAAAAATAAACCCTGAATATGAGATAAGCCTAGGGGCATATATAGAGCAAACAAATTTAACTATAAATTTATTTATAGATTTAATAACTAAAGAAATTTTAAAACCTAAACAAATAACAACAACACCAGAGTATATTTTTTATGAAGCAACCAAAGCTTTAGATGTAAGCTTTAAAGCTCTTGATACAGAAATTTTATTACTTAATAAAAAACTTTTGGAAAGAGATTTGGCCTATACGCTGAAAGAATATTTATTAGCTGTGTTTTCAGCTTTGTTTTTAATGTTAATTGCTTATTTGTTTATTGGGCTTTTTCTTTCAACTAATAGATCTATTAAAAAACTCCAAGAGAATGCAAATATTGTAAGTGGAGGAGATTTAACATCCAGGGTAGCACTTGAGACTAATGATGAAATTAATGATCTGGCAGAAAATTTTAATTCAATGACAGAAAATATTGAAAAGCTTTTTAATCAGGAGAAATTATTAAGAAAAATTTTAGTAGAGTCCGGCAAGTATAAAATTCTAGAGGAGGTAATAGATAATTTGTTAAGGCATTTAAAATATATTTTTAAAGCAAGTAAAGTTATGCAGCTAAAATATGATGAACAGTATAATTTAATTTTGAATAAAGAGTTATCAAATGATCAAATCATAGAAACATTTAAATCTCAAATAATACTTCCAGAACTGAACAAAAACGAAGCCTCAGCCGAATTAACCAAGAGTATATTAATCATTAAAGATGTAAATCAAGAAATTAAAGAAGAACATATAAAATCAGCTCTATTATCAAAATCGATTCAATCTTTTTTATTATACCCATTGATAAAAGAAGAAAAACAGGAAGAAAATATTGGAATAATAATGCTCTGTTTTGATACCCCAACAACTTTAGAATCCTCTAGCATTACATTTTTTAAAGTTATTATAGATTTGATGAAAGTTATTTATTTGGAAATGCAAGAAAAAATTAACGCACAACTAATGCGAAACAGCTTTATATCTGTTTTAACCCATGAGTTAAAAACCCCGTTAATAGCAGTTAAAACTACAATAAAATTTATGCTCGACAATATTCGCAGTATTAGTGAAAAACAAGTAACAATCTTTTTAGAAGAAATAGATAATTGTAATAAAAAACAGTTGAACTTGGTAAATGATCTTTTGTCTATGTATTATTACGAGTCTGATAAACCAAAGCTTAATTTAGAAAAAATAAGTTTTACAAGCATTGTTGGAAAATCTCTTATGAGTTTAGGCTCTTTGGCAAAAGCCAAAAATTCAATAATAGGAATTGAAATTGAAGATAATTTGCCTGAAGTTATAGTTGACAAATTAATAATAGAAAGTGCTTTAACAAATATTGTTACCAACAGTATTATGCACACCCCTGATAATACTAAAATAATTATTTCTGCTAAAAAACAAGATAATAAAGTCCTTGTTGCTATAGCAGATAATGGTTTGGGTATTCCTCCCGAAAAGCAGGATAAGCTTTTTCAAAAATATTCAATGCTTGAAGATCTGAAAAAGAAAATAGGCACAGGTTATGGTTTGTATTTGTCCAAGCTTATTATAGAAGCTCATAACGGAAAAATATGGTTTAAAACAAAAGAAGGTAAAGGAACTACTTTTTATTTTACATTGCCTACTGATATAAAATAACTCAAGCAATATCATCTGATTTTTCTTCTTTTAATTTCTCTTCAACTTTGGTTTGGGGATATCGTGTATATCATACATAAAAAAGTGTTCAACCATATATTCTCTAACCTTTTTGCAAACCAAAACAGCCCATACAGCAGGTGGCATAATATAGCTTTTGAATGAATTAAGCTTATCTTTTGTTTTTTATGGCTTTGGGTATGTTCTTTCCAGCCTTCAATCTTAAATTTTTTCAAATTATCTAAATTAATATTTAAATACATTCTCTAATTGTTTATAAATTATTTTCTTTTAGCTTTTCGTTAATTTTAGGGATATCTAGTAAGTCAAACTTAAAAAAATGATCTGACATATAGTCTCTTGCAGATTCACAAATCAAAATAGCCCTTACCGCTGGAGGCATAGAATGTCTTTTATATGATTCAAGTTTATTTAAGTATAGTTTATGATCATTTTCGTGTTCAATATAACCATCTATATTCAATTTCTTCATATAATAAATTTCAATATCCATATGATCAATAAGAGCTGTTTCTATTTTAGAAACTAAAATTGATATTTGACCCTGATACTTTGTAGTATCAAGGCACATTTTGTATAACTCACTAACACCGTTAATAATTTCTTTGTGATAATTATCAATTTCTTTATTGCCGCTTACAAATTTATCAGACCACTCAAGTGCTTTTTCTTCAGGTTCCATTTTTGTCTCCAAGTATACTTTATTTTCTAAGTTATCAATGATGGTGTTTAATTATAACCTCTAATTGTTTAGGAGTTAAGGCAGACTATAGATAAAGACGAAGTTTTATAAACAAATTAGTATAAATAATATTAAAAGTATGCTAAAGTTAACATGGTACCCTTTCTATCAAAAAAATGAAGTATATGTAGCTATGGTATTTAAGTACGAAATAATAAACAAATTTACAAATGAGAATATTATTCAGCACAAAAAAAATACTTTAGATTTTATTGTTGCAATATTAGAGTATGACGATATTTCTAAATGGATTGAAATAGTACAAACTTTTTTTATGATGTAATAAAGGATGATTATCCTTAGTTATTTAGAACAAAAAGCAAACTGCACCAAACCTTCCGTAGTGACTTTGGCGCGAAGGACACCTAAAAGATTATATAAATTTTCTTATAAGTTTGATACAATTGCTCTATTGGTTAAAGAGATTTTGGAGAATTGAAAAGTTATGACTTTAGATTTGTCACAAATTGTCAATCAGGAGGAAGTAAAATTTCCTTTTCTTGACAAGCCTGTCAAGCTTTATAAACTTGAAAATGGTCATACTGTAGTAATTGCTTACAAACAAGGCGATTTAGTTAATGTTAGTACCTGGGTGAAAACAGGGTCTATTAACGAAGATGACAATATTACGGGTATTTCTCATTTTCTGGAGCACTTGATGTTTAAAGGGACTAATAAGTACGGTCCCGGAGAATTTGACAGAATACTGGAAGCTAAAGGCGCTATCGTTAACGCCGCAACATGGAAAGATTATACTTTCTATTATGTGACACTGCCTAAGGGCGAAAACAACGAACAATTCGTGCAGGCATTGGAGTTACATGCCGATATGATGATTGATCCTGTTTTTCCTGATGAAGAAATAGGCAAGGCATTTGATTTTAAGAATGACAACGTTGAAGAAAAAAGAGAAAGATACGTTGTTATTGAAGAAATCAGGATGAGAGACGATCAGCCCTGGACAAGAACTTATAATAAATTGAATAACTTAATGTATAATGAACATCCCTACAAACTTGATGTAATCGGTACGGGAGAAGTTATTGCTTCTATCGCGCGTAGTGAAATCGTTGATTATTACAACAAGTGGTACACGCCAGAGAACTTTACTACGATTATTGTTGGTGATGTAGACGAACAAGAAACTCTTGAGTTAATAAAAAAGAATTTTGTATTTAAAAATACAGAAAAAAATCCTAAGCCTGTCTACACACCTGAGCCTGAACAAACAAAAGAAAGATATGTTGAAAAAACAGGCAAAATTAACACAGGCTTCGCTATTATGGGCTTTCATGCGCCTAAGGCAACCAGCTTGAAGGAATCTATTGCTATTGAGATGGTTAGTATTAGTTTGGGTGAAGGTAAAAGTTGCAGGCTATATCAAAATTTGATTGAAAAACCTGACCTGCCTATTTTTAACCTTATTGGCTCTACTCAGTATAATTTTAAAGACGGCAATACATTCTTTATTCAGATGAATTTTAAGCCTGAAAATAAAGACGAAGCTCTAAATACAATCAAAAATGAAATTAATGAATTATATGATAACAAAATAACTGAACAGGAGTTCAACAAGGCTAAGAAAAGGCTTAAATCTCAATTTGCGTCTGAATCTGAAACGGTATCAGAAATAGGCGAGGGTATCGGGTATTATATGACTGTCTGCGAAAGCTTATCTTGCTATGTTGAGTATTTGGAAATACTTAATAATATAACTATTAATGATGTTTACGAAATTGCAAAAAAATATATAGATTTAAATAAAGCCAGCATTTCTGTTTTGATGCCGGAGTAAAAAAATAAAGGGCGAGCGAGTCGGCCATGCCGACACAAAGCCAGCAAAAAATACACGACTCCCCCTTTAAGCCTCTTTATTTAAGCTATTGACTAAACCGTTGATGACTTATTATAGGGGCTTAGCCTCAGGGGGCAGGGGGCAGATATAAATTCCATAATAAGTAAAGGGGAATAAAATGAACTCTTTTGATACAATAAATTTGAAAAACGGTATTCGTTTAATAACAAGAAAAAATGAAAATACACCCAGGATTTCCATTAATGTTTTTATAGATTCCGGGGTTAAATATCAAAATAAAGCCGGCATTGCAAGCTTGACTGCCAGGTTGCTTTTGCAGGGGACTAAGACTAGAAACTCTCAACAAATTGCTGACGAGCTGGATTCTGAAGCTATTGAAATGAGTATTGATGCTAAACATGATTATATAAAATTAAGAACCCTTTTTCTAAATGAGGATATAGACAAAGCTCTTGAGATTTTAGCGGATGTGATGCTTAATTCTACTTTTGATGAAATTGAAAAAGAAAAAATTAAACTGCAAGGAGAAATAGGCGTAGAGTTAGACTCTCCACGCACTTTGGCGGTGGATAATTTAATTAGAAATATGTTTAATGATCATCCTTATGGTCAGTCGCCTACTACGGTTTTAAAAACACTACCTGAGATTAAAAAAGATGAAGTTATTGATTTTTATAATGATTCTTTGTCTGCTGAAAGAATGAATATTGTTGTTATTGGCAATATAGACAAGGATGTTATTAAAGCAAAATTAGAAAAAAAATTTGGTCTTATAAAACAAAAAGAAAATAAGTTTTCTGTACCTGCTGTTGATCAATTGTCAGAAAGCAAAACAGTTACTTATGCCAAGGAAGACGCTGCTCAGGCACAGATTTTTCAGGGCTGGTTAGGACCTGTCGTTAATGATGAAGATGCTATTAAGCTCAAAATCTTAAACACATTATTAGGAGCTAGCGGATTGAGCTCACGTTTATTTGTAGAATTGAGAGACAAAAAGGGTCTTGCTTATGTGGTGAGAAGCAGTTATGAGTCCTTTAAACATGCTGGATTATTCAATATTTATATTGCAACTGAGCCATCTAATATAAAAATTGCTTTGAATGGATTTAAGACTGAAGTCAAAAAACTTATGACAACTCTTGTTGATAAAAAAGAACTGGAGAATGCGAAAAACAATTATTTAGGCAAATTAGCGTTTTTTCATGAGACTAATGCTCAACAGGGGCATTATTTGGGTTATTATGACATAATTGGTCTGGGGGCTAAATATGATAATGAGTTAAAGGATAAAGTCAAAAAAATTACGCCTGAGGATATTAAAGATGTTGCTAATAAATATTTGTCTTTAAATTCTACTATTTCTATTTTGGCTCCTGAAAAGTTTTTGAAATAAAATTTTTATATTTTTTATAAAATCAAAACAAGTTAAAAAAGTAAGGTCTTAAAACCTTACTTTTTTGATATAAAAAAATATGTTATCTATTTTGCAACTATTGCTTGCCAGTCTATTGAGAAAGTAAATTGATTTTTCTTGCTTCACCTTTATAAAAAATAATAATAACCGGCAAGACCTCTAATGCAACATCCTTTAAAGGTAAGTATACAGTTTCTTGGCAAGTACAGAAGCATTTAATCAAGACTTCGAATAGATAGACTGCTCAAAAGGTTATATATTGATTGCATCTTGGTATTATTTTGAAAAAAAAGAAAAATTGTTGATAGAAGATTTAATAAAAATTTTGATAAAGAAGATGACTTCTAAGCTTGACTTTCATTTATTTGGAGATGGATCTGGAGAAACTGTATTTAATTTATTAAATTCCCCAATAATGAAGTGGGGATAATTGACTTTGGGGCAAAAGATTTTATTAGTTGCTTTGAAACTTAATGTGAAAGTCTTTCTATGCACTGTATCGCTCCTTATCAAGATGATATAGAGCTTTATAAGCAAAAACATGAACAAGCTGTTAAAAAAGTTTATAAAAGAAATACTTCTTAAAATATAAAAAAGAAAAAACAGTTTTTGGAGAACACAGCTTACTAATTAAACAAATTGACCTTGATAAATCAGAGATCACAGAATGTGATAAAGCAACTAATCATATTTGTTTTTCATTTTATAATAATGGTAATATTGATAGTTGTTGGATTTAAGACTCTTTCCTCTTAACCAAAAACCACCTGTTAAGTTCCGCAATTTGGTTTTGCCCTGTATAATCAATAGACTTCTCAACAGGCGGTTGAGAAGAATCAGTCTTGTTAGGCTGCATGTTTAAGGATCCACCTAATGCGTTAAACTGTGATGTTAAACTAGTGGCTTTTGTTTGCTCAGCCTCGGTGGTGGCTTGAGAACTCATAGTTGATAATTTTGTCGATATTGCTGCAAAGTCACCTTCTTTAGTGCCTGTTGGTCTTACATTTAATTCTTCCATCAAACTTGCCCAGGGTGGAATAGGCTTATCTTTGTCAGATTGCACCCCCATTAAAGACGATGCTTTGTCAGCCTTGTCTGTATTAATACCCTGTTCGTCCAAAGCTCCTTTTATCGCTGCTAAATCACCCTCTTTAGACCCTGTTGGTTGCAAATTCAGCGCATCAAGCTGAGCCTTTATTGACGGTTCTATAGGGGAGGTAAGTTTAAATCTTTGATTAAAATTTATTCTGGATATCAATAGAATACCTTTCTAGGAAGAACAGTGTATGATATATATTTAAGTATATACTATAATTTTTTATAAATAAACCTTCTAAAAGAAATAAGTAAGATAATTTATATAAATCATTTAATTTTTTGACGATATAGTATTATAGATACTAGAGTGTTAATAAATAATGGATTCTTCTTTTTTTAATAAGTGAAATAAAAATGAGTATTAATGATTTTTTTAACAATCTAAGCAAAAAAGCAGGAAAATTATTCAAAGAATACAGAAAAAAAACCGATACTATAACAACCAAAATTTTAACTGTTTTTATTTTTATAACTATTATTCCTCTAATGGTAATAGCTGTTTTTTCTACTTCAATAATAAACCAGAGTATGTTTGAAAGTGCTGGCAAAGAACTTGATATAAGTATAAAACTTGCAAAAGAAAAATATAGCGAAAAGTTTGACAATTTAAAAACATTAGCAAATCAATCCTCTCACATTATTCTTAATTCTTATGAGCAGTTTGCTTTAACCAACGATAAAAAAGATTTGGTTAAAAACCTTACCTTTTTAAAAGAAAGTTCAGACTTAACTTTTTGCTTTATTATTGATAAAAATAATCAAATTATATCTGCAGAATCCTCAATTAAAATAGAAAATATAAAAGGTGATTTGTCTAAGTTCGTTAATTCTGCTTTTTCCGGTCAAACCTTAATTTCAAATGAAATAATAAAAAAACAAGATATAATATTTAAAGTAATAAATTTTGATAAGCACTTAAAGGCAAAAGAATATTCAAAATATTACACTCTTTCTATTTTAATAGCAAAGCCTATTCTCGACAAAGAAAATAACGTACAATCTATTTTATTTCTCTCAAAAAGTTTAAGAAATAATGATATACCCAACCTCCTTAAAAATGTTACAGGAGCAACAATAAATTTTTATCAAATAAATGATAAAAAACCGACTCTTTTAACAACAAATGCTATTGAAAAAAATAATAAAAAAGAAGTTCTGAATGATAGTATAGTTGACTATTTTTCAAACAATGGCGAAGATGTTTTATTAAAAACAAAAATATTTGATAAAAAAGAAATAGGCAAATATATGCCTATAAAAAATATAAATGGTAATGTTATAGGTGTTATCTATGCTGGTCTGGATGAAGCTATGTTTATTAATCCGGGTAATAGAAACATAGCATTAATGGCACTAATTATGGTTATAAGTTTATTTTTAGTTGTAATAATGGCGGCTATTTTATCAAGAGCAATAACAAGGCCTCTTTTAAAGTTGTTAATAGCAGCAAATGAAATATCAATGGGTAATTTAAATCAAAAAATAAACATAAAAGGCGATGATGAAATATCAATGCTGGCAGATTCTTTTACAAAAATGTCTTCAGATTTGCACCAGCAGCAGCAAATGAAAGATAATTTTATCGCAATGTTAACTCATGATTTAAAAGTACCAATGCTGGCAGAAAATAAAACAGTAAATTATATGCTAGAAGGCGCATACGGAGAGTTAACCCCAGAGCAGCGAGAAGTTTTAGACATAATAAGAACAACAAATAATTCTTCTTTAGAAATGGTAAACACCCTGCTGGAAGCCCATAGATACAACAGTGGAAGTAAAACTATTTTATTCAATTCAGTTTTTGATTTGTTTGAATTAAGTGAACAAGCCATTAAAGAGGTTAAAAGTCTAGCCGATGAAAAAAGTATATCTTTTACTTTAAACAAAAAAGGAAATTCTTTAAATGTAAATGCAGATAAGAGAGAAATTAAAAGAGTTTTACACAATTTAATAAGCAACGCTATATCTAATGGCATAAAAAGAGGTAGTATCATTATAGAAATACAAGAAATACCTCAACATAAAAAATGGTACAAGCCGATTGAATCTATAAGCATATATACCACCTTAAAAAAGTCTGTAAATATCGGAAAAACTTTATTATTTAGCATAAAAGACGATGGAGTCGGTATAAATAGAGAAGATATGCTGGCTTTGTTTAAAAAATTCTCTCTTAACAAAGGTAGAAACCCAATGGGAACTGGTATAGGATTATATTATTGTTCTCTGGTAATAAAACAACATGGTGGTCATATCTGGGCAGAAAGCTGCGAAAATAAAGGCACAACTTTTTATTTTACATTACCTATAAATTCCATAAAGGAAAAAGAATAAAAGGATTAAACTATATGAGTGAGCAGGATAAAACAATCAAAGTCTTAATAGTAGAAGATTGTAAACTTACAACAATCAGTTTAAAAACTGCATTTAAAAAGTTTGATTTTATAGAAGTAATAGATTCAGTAGAAAACGGCGAACTGGCAGTAGAAATCGTTAAGAACTCCAGCCCTGATATTGTCCTTATGGATATTGGAATGCCTGTTATGGACGGTATTAAAGCTACGCAAGCAATTAAAAATATTAATTCAAAAGTAAAAATAATAATGCTCACAACGCACAGCACGGAGAACGAGGTTTTTGACGCATTATCAGCCGGAGCCCATTCTTATTGCTTAAAGGATATAGATTCAGAAGAATTAAGCTTGGTCATCAAAAGTACTTATAACGGCGCATCATGGTTAGACCCCAGCATTGCAAGGACTGTTTTATGCAGTATCTCCAAAAGGCAGCAAAACGAGCAAGAAGTATATAATTTAACAGACAGAGAGCTGGATATTCTTAATTTAATTGCGCAAGGCTATAGCAATGCAAAGATTTCCGAGACTCTGCATATAAGCATGAATACCGTAAAAACGCATATCAAAAATATCTTTCAAAAATTAGAAGTAGAAGACCGTACAGAGGCGGCAATGAAAGCTTTTAAAAGTAATTTAATTTAAGTCTTAAAACATTCTTTTCCATATAAATCCGCCAAATGAATCCAGTGTAGCTTTTGCGAAGCCTGTCAAACTGGTTTTGGATGATTTAATTTGTTTTAAGCTTTTTGAATACTTATTTAATGCATCACTAATTTTAGTTTGATCATTACCAGCTTTTTTTAGATTAAAAGCAAGTTTTTTAGTTTTTCTTACAGTATCACTGTTGGGCACTCCCGTTGTACTATTTAAAAAAGTTTTCTTTTTAGCATTATATACAACATCACGTCCACCATTTAATAGACGTTGTTTAGCCGTCTGTATTTTTATTTTATTTGCCTCATTTGCATGAGGCAAAGCCTCTTTAAACGCTTTTTTCGCTTCTTCATATGGCATATGGTGTTGTTGGTGTGAAGGTAGATTTTTTGCAGGTGATTTCCTGGCTTTATTATTTGAGTTTCCTTCTTTTTTTATTCTTTGTAAACTTGTACTACCACTAAAGCCTACGTTTTTTATACTTATCATAAATAGTCCCTTCATTTTTGTTTTCATTCTCATGCAAATATTAACAAGATAAATAGTATTTTATTTATTTTCGTTAGTAGCTTTATAAACTAATTAAATCGCTTAAAAAAGTTTATTATATTTTTAAATATTTTAGGCTTTTGTGTATATTTGTTTACAGGAACAACAGTCCCAGGATAGCCCTCTGGAGGCGTTGGAAGATATGTTAAACTTGTAGGGTTTGCAGGTTGTTGGTTGAGCCTTCCGACTAGTTCCGGCTCAACAATTGGCTTAAGTGGCTTAGGTTGTAATAATTTTTTAAATCTAAGAACTAAAGGGTCGAGATTAAGTATTTTTTTCTTTTTAGGAAAAAGACTTGAATCCAAATCTAGCTTTAATATCTTTTTAGCTTTTTTATCATTAGCAATTTGCTCAGGCTTAATAATCTTAAATTTGCCAAACAATCCGGATGCTGATTTTTGTGGTTGTGGACTCGAAAAAACTTTTTTAACATTTTCAGTAATTCTGTCATAATGCTCTATGTCAAACATACGATTTTTTTCTGTTAAACTTTTATATAATTTTTCAAATGCATTTTGTCCAGACTCAATGTATTCTTTAATTAACTTTCCATTACGGATATGTTTTAATTTTATGTTTTTTTTTAATAAACTTAACTTAATATGATCATTCTCCGGAAGATATTTTATAAACTTTGCTAACTTTTTAGCAGTTTCTCTATTCGATGGATTAATTAAATGTTTCTGTACTTGCCAAGAAACTGTATACCTACCTTTAAAGGTTGTTGCCTTAGATGTCTTGCCATCATTATTTTTTTTTATAGTTGAAGACATTGTATTTATGTTTTTTCCTACATTGATCATTTTATGTTCCCTTATTTTGTTATTTTTAATAAAGAGAGTTTTATTTAGCTTTCAAATTAACTAAAATATGAATAGATATCATTCTGCCACATGCCATTAAACTACAAACAAAGAATTAATTTATAATTTTGTTTTAATTTATATACAAATATTAACAAAATAAAAAGCATAAATTATAGTTAATAGCATTTGCTTCTAATTTTTTAGAAAACCAAAAGCAGTTATCTTTTAGTAAGACATCCAAAGCCTTTTGGCTTTGCTTCAGACGGTGTGTTTGTTATCTCAGAGTTTTCAAATTCTGCATCAAGGTCAAGCTCTTCATCAATTAAGCTGTCCCAATATTCTTTTTCAAAACTATTTGTAGCTTTTGGCTCCTTGTCTTTTTTGAGAGCAGCCTCTTTTACCAATGTACTAGTTTGTTTATCGTCTTCAAGTGGTATGCGAAGCTTTCCTTTTATTATTTCTTCCCAATTTTTTTTAACTGTCAATAGATCGGCATCTGTTTTAGGTCCACTATATCCAACTAGTGCGTTAAACACCTCTGAGGGCATCTTTTGTACTCGTTCAACCACTTTTTGTAATTGTTCTTTAGCTGAAATTTTTGCAGCTTTAGCGATTTCTTCATCTTCATATATTGTAGGCATTATCTCTAATGGTTTTCTTTTTGGCTTCCTACCCTGAAAAGTAACGTTATTTTGTTGAATATTCATAGCAATAAAGCCTACGTTACGTATACTTACCATAATTAATCCCTTCGTTTTTGTTTTCAAGTTAATTTTTAATATTTATTGTTCTGTCACATGCTATTAAACTACAAACAAAGAATTGATTTATAATTTTGTTTAAATTTGTATATAAATATTAACAAAATAGTATTTTATTTCTTTTCGTTAGTGGCTTTATAAACTAATACTTAAATGCAATCAAGATATAACTTATGGTAAAATATCCCTATAAGTATTGAGGGATGTATAAATGAGTAAAAAATAGAGGGTAAAGATAAATTAATAGAGCACTTGCAGAAAATATTAAGATCAAATCAAAATAATATATCTATTAAGAGAGTTCAATGCATTTATTTTAATGCAATGGTAACTCTTGCTTGGCAAAGGGGAGTTTATCGTTGCTTTTTTTACATGTCAATTTTCCGCAAAAAAAGCGTTAATCAAAGTCCATCAGTAACGTTAAACTAAAATTATGCATCAAGAGAACTATTCTTTTTTTTGTAAAGATCGATTTATAATATAGAATAGATAAGTAGAAAAAAATAATATTATAATAAATTTAAAAAATATGGAATTTAGAAAAATATAGGGAGACAAAAGGGGAATTATGACTACAGTAATTCAAGAAAACGCAGCGGGCGTAATAACACAAGTAGTAGGTCCAGTTGTAGACGTAGAATTTCCAAACGGAGAACTGCCGGAAATATTTGACGCTTTGATTATCAAGGATGTAGCACCAAATGGAGAAGAATTAAATCTGGTAACAGAGGTTCAGCAGCTATTAGGCGAAAATAGAGTGCGATCAGTTGCAATGTCCAGTACCGACGGACTTGTAAGAGGTATGAAAGTTATAAATACAGCAGCTCCTATTACAGTACCAGTTGGTGAGCCGACACTAGGGCGTATTTTAAATGTTTTAGGCGAACCCGTTGACGAAGGCGAACCCCTAAACACAGAAACAAGTCTTCCAATACACAGAGAATCACCAAAGTTAACCGATCAAAACACAGACACAGAGATTTTCGAAACAGGTATTAAAGTTATAGACTTGCTAGAGCCATATCCGAAAGGTGGTAAAGTTGGACTGTTCGGTGGTGCAGGTGTAGGTAAAACAGTTGTAATTATGGAATTGATCCATAACATTGCACAAGAGCACGGCGGGGTATCAGTATTCGGTGGTGTTGGCGAAAGAACCAGAGAGGGCAACGATCTTTGGAATGAAATGAAAGAATCCGGCGTTATCGATAAAGTATCTCTCGTATACGGCCAGATGAACGAACCACCCGGCGCAAGAATGCGAGTAGGCCTAACAGCTCTAACCGTAGCTGAGTATTTTAGAGATTTCTCTAAGCAAGACGTATTGCTTTTTGTTGATAATATATTCAGATTTGTTCAAGCAGGTTCAGAGGTTTCAGCTTTATTAGGACGTATGCCTAGTGCGGTAGGTTATCAGCCAACCCTAGCATCAGAGATGGGCGAATTGCAAGAGCGTATTACCAGTACGAAAGATGGATCAATTACGTCAGTTCAAGCGATTTATGTACCAGCTGATGACTTAACCGATCCGGCTCCTGCAACAACCTTTGCTCACTTGGATGCTTCAACCGTACTTTCAAGACAAATCTCTGAACTTGGTATTTACCCTGCAGTAGATCCGCTGGCTAGTACCAGTAAGGTATTAGATCCAAGAATCATCGGTGAAGAGCATTACGATGCAGCCAGAAGGGTTCAACAGGTTCTTCAAAGATATAAAGACCTTCAAGATATTATTGCAATTTTGGGTATGGACGAGCTTTCAGAAGAAGATAAAATAACAGTAGCAAGGGCCAGAAAACTACAAAGGTTCTTAAGTCAGCCGTTTTTCGTAGCGGAAATATTTACAGGTACTCCGGGTAAATATGTGAAGCTATCAGATACTATTAAAGGATTTAAAGAGATTCTTGATGGTGAGCATGATGATTTACCAGAACAAGCGTTTTATATGGTAGGCACTATAGAAGAAGCTCGTGAAAAAGCAGAGCAAATAGCAAAAGGTAGCTAGCCATGGCAAATAAAATGAACTTAAAAATAATAACACCTGATAAAATCTTAATTGATGAAGAGGTTGATGCTGTTTACTCAAAAGCAGTGGATGGTGATATAGGAATCTTACCCAATCATATTGACTATATGACTGCTCTTGATATAGGTGTAACTCTTTACAAGCAGGATAATTGCTGTGGATGTATATCTATAATAGGTGGTATTTTACAAATAAACAATAATAATGTTACAATATTATCCGATAAAGCAGAATTAGGCAGTGAAATTGATCTGACAAGAGCTAATGCAGCAAAAGAAAGAGCAGAAGCTAGATTAAAACTTGAAGAAGTTAAAGATGTTGATCATCAAAGAGCTCAAATTGCATTATTAAGAGCTATTGCCAGAATCTCTGCTGCTAGCCAAGCTCATAAGTTGTAGAATGCCGGACTGAAATTTGTAATGGAATTTAATTTAGCATATTTATATCCTGAATTATTAAATATATATGGAGATAAAGGTAATATCCTCGCCATACAGCAACGTTGTTTATGGCGAGGAATTAACTTAAATATACATAAAATAAACCCCGGAGATAAAATAAATCCTGATTTATATGATTTTTACTTTATCGGGGGAGGTCAAGATCAGCAACAATTAATGATAGCTGATGAACTTCAAACTCAAAAAAATGCATTAACTGAAGCAGCTGATAGCAATGATGCTGTGTTTTTGGCAATATGCGGTGGGTATCAACTGCTTGGCGAATATTATAAGCCAGCAAATAAAGATAAAGTCCCGGGCCTTGAAATAATGGATACATACACAATAGCCGGTAATAAAAGATACATAGGCAATGTTACCGTAAATACAGAGTTTTCTTGCAATGATATAAAAACATTGGTTGGTTTTGAAAATCATAGTGGCCTTACTTATTTAAGAGGGGATACAAAGCCACTTGGTGTTGTAAGTACAGGTAATGGCAACAATGCAGAAGATAACACAGAAGGTGGTGTCTATAAAAATGTATTTGGTTCTTACTTGCATGGTTCTTTATTACCTAAAAATCCTCATTTTACTGATTACTTGATAAGCCTTGCCGGCAAAAGAAAATATAATGATAACTTTAAGCTAGAAGCCCTTGATGATAAAATAGAATTATTTGCCCATAATAGAGTGATAAATAAAAAATACTAACGAATTACTTTAAAAAGCATTTTATAAGCGTATTCTTCAAAATATAAAGTCATAAGGAAATATTTTTTTCCGTCAACAAAGTGTGCGTCCATAGCATATTTGGGTAGAGGGTGAGGTTTTTTCTTTTTTCCCATTATTTTTATGGCTCCTTTTTTTAGCCCGGTGATTGGTTTTTTCCATAATGGTGTTTTAGGTTTTGGTTGTTGATTATACACATCCTTTGGATATATTAATTGTTTTTCGTAAACGGGTACTATGCCTTGTATTTTGCCGTTTTGCTTAAATAATACAAAATCATACCCATTCTCTGTCCTTGGCGTTAATAAATAAAACCCTGGTTTTAATGTTTTATTGGGTATTTGTAGTTTTAGAGAGAACTTTATTAAAGGGTATGGTGAATAAATATAATTCTCGTATTGCAAAGACTCGTAAGGGTCTTCATTGGCTAAGTATTGCATGTCTATTATTGGCAGGTTATTAAATATCTCTGCGCAGTTAGGCTTATTAAGTTGTTGGGCTAGACATATGCTATTAAAGTATATAAAAGAGAGTATCATAATAAGAAAATATTTCATTTATTAATCCTTAAATTTCTTTCTACTATACTAACTCTAAAATTTTTTTTAGAGTATTCAATCCTGTTAAAAATCTAATAAAATAGATTATAATCTAAAATTTACTGATGATCCTTATAATATTATTATAAGGATTTAAAGGGGAATTAAAAAGGAAAATATATAGTATTTGCTATAATTATACTCCATCTGAAAAGAGTAATCTGAAATTTAATTGATGAGCAGTATAAATAAAATCTATACTTGACAGGTTAATTCATGTTAGTTAAACTTAATATTGTCTTATAAAGAACGGGATGTAGCGCAGCTTGGTAGCGCACCTCACTTGGGATGAGGGGGTCGCAGGTTCGAATCCTGTCATCCCGATTCTTAAAAAGATATTAAATAATAAAAAAGCTGTGCGGGTGTAACTCAGTTGGTAGAGTGCCAGCCTTCCAAGCTGGATGTCGCGAGTTCGAACCTCGTCGCCCGCTTTTTTAATATTAATAAGCAAAATAAAATTATAAATAGTAAAATGGTGGCGGGTGTAGCCAAGTGGTTAAGGCCCCGGGTTGTGGTTCCGGTATTCGTGGGTTCAATTCCCATCACTCGCCCCATTTCTTTCTTAATATATTTTAAAATTTAATAGTTCAAAAAAAATTTAGTAACTTACTAAAATTTCTTACTTTTATTTGGTTTTGATTGAAAATCCTAATTTTTTTAAAAAATTATTTAAGGGTATTCCTCCATTAAAATCTTCTGGGGCTAACCATTCTCCATTAGCATATTCATTAGCTACTGATATTACAAACTTAGGAGGGTAAGACTTATTATTATACACAAGTTCATATTGACAACGAGTTAAGTTTCTATTTGTAGGTATTTCAATAGTTTTATACGTCATTACTTATAAGAATCCTTTTAATACTTACTAACTAAGATTCTATTATAAAAAATAAGAAATACCACCTTATACAATATCCTTTATTTGATGTTTCTTTAATAAATAATACCCATGATAATATCAAAGTAAAGTAAGCATTAATAATATAAGGAAAAATATGCATGTTTTTTGAATATTTAGACAGCTATTCAAAATTTTACTTTATAATTGCAAGCATTAGTACAATTATGTTTATCATAATAATGATAATGACATTTATGGGGCACGACTACTCAGGACAAGGCTCAACCGAAGGGTTTTCGACAGAAGCCTTTGAGTTAATGTCTTTACAATCGATCTTAGCCTTTTTTATGGGCTTTGGTTGGCTTGGTCTCGCTGCAAAGAGTGAATGGGATATGTCAAACGGAGTATCCGTAATTATTGCAGGAATTTTTGGTGTTGCAATGATGTTATTTACGTCGTTTTTGATGAAACGAGTAAAAAATTTAAACAAACAGGTTCAATTTGATATAAATGAATGCGTAGGCATAATAGGACAAGCCTACACAATATTAGAACCAAACAAAATCGGTCAGGTTCAAGTAAAAGTAGGCGGTAAGCTTATGACCTATGATGCAATTAATGACACAGAAGAAACAATAAGTTCTTTTAGTCCAATAATAGTAAAAGAAATAGATAAAAACGTTCTAATTGTAGAACCGTACATAAGAGAAAAAGGAGAGTAGTATGCTAGAAACTTCAGGTATTATGGGGATTATAATAGTTCCTATTCTAATCCTTCTTTTTGTACTTGGCTTTGTCGCAAACCAGTATAAAAGATGCCCTTCAAACAAAGTTTTAGTTATTTACGGTAAAACAAACGAAGAAAAAACCTCCAAGTGTATTCATGGTGGCGGTGCGTTTGTTATTCCATTGATTCAAGACTATGAATACTTAAGTCTTGAACCAATGACCACAGAAATCGACCTGACAGGTGCGCTTTCTAAGAACAATATCAGGGTAAATGTTCCATCAACATTTACATTTGGTATTTCACCCAAGCCAGAATTAATGGTGAATGCAGCCGAAAGATTACTTGGTATGCACAGAAAAGCTATTATAGATCAGGCAAACGATATTATTTTAGGTCAATTAAGGTTAGTCATTGCAACTCTGGAAATTGAAGAAATAAACCAGGACAGAGAAAAGTTTCTTGTACAAATTAACCAAAACGTAAACACAGAATTAAATAAAGTTGGTCTGGAAGTAATTAACGTAAATATTAGAGATATAACCGATGAATCGGGTTATATTAACGCAATTGGACAACGTGCAGCAGCAGAAGCTATAAACAAAGCAAAAGTTGACGTAGCTCAACAGGATAAATTCGGTTCTATCGGTGAGGCTGAAGCACATAAAGAAAAAGAAGTAGTTGTAGCACAACAAATGGCTCAGTCAGAAGTAGGTCAAAAAGAAGCTGACAAAGAGCAAAGGGTAAAAGTCGCAGCCTACGAAGCCGAAGCAAAAATCGGTGAAGCTCAAGCAGACAAAGAAAAAGAAGTAAGAGTTGCACAACAAGTAGCCCAGTCAGAAGTGGGTCAAAAAGAAGCTGACAAAGAACAAAGAGTAAAAGTTGCAGCCTACGAAGCTGAAGCAGTAGAAGGTGAAAATAATTCTAAAGCTAAAATTGCGGGCTACGATGCAGACTTGTTAGAGCAAAAAGCAGAAGCCCTAAGACGTGGTGAAGTAGCACAAGCACAAGCGGAACGTGATGTTTTAGTTGCTCAAAGAAGCATGGAAACCGCAAGACTGGAAAAAGAAGAAGTTGTAAGACAAGAAATTGATAAGCAAAAAGTTGAAATCGAAGCAGAAGCAGAAGCGGAAAAACAAAGAAGAATTGCTTATGGTGAAGCGGATGCTATTAAAGCTAAATACTTTGCAGAAGCAGAAGGCGTGAAAGCTGTATTAGAGGCAAAATCTGACGGTTATGAAAAACTGGTTGGTGTTTGTTCAGACAATCCGACTATAGCAACAAGCTTCTTAATGATTGAAAAAGTTGAAAATATAGTCGAAACTCAAGTTGAAGCTATTAAAAATATCAAATTTGATAAAATCACTGTTTGGGATGGTGGAGCAGGTAGTGATAAAGGCAGCACAACAGCTAATTTTATGAGAGATTTAATTAAGTCTCTACCTGCTATGCACGATTTGGCTCAGCAAGCAGGTGTAAAATTACCTGAATATCTTGGTGATGTTAAAAATCAAATAGTTGATCAGGAAAACCAAAAAGAACAATAAATATACTATACTAACCCAAATTAGTATATATTAAATTTTAAAAATCAAATAAAAAAGTGTATGTATAGAATCTTGTTATACTTGTTATGTTTTTCGTATCTCAAAACGAAATGACAAATAGAATAATAAGGTTCTTTTATTTGTTCTAAACAACTTACGCAAATAACATCTTTTAAGTTTAAATACTAAAGCCATTTGAAATAAATTGCTAAACTTGTTTCAACCAAGAAGGCAAAAAGGGTTTCCAATTATTTTTGCAAAACCGTTATGTAGTAAACCTTTTATATGGTTTAACTTTATATTTATTGACTATACAAATATGCAATGCTAGAATTTAAACTATAATAACTATCTAAGTTGTATATAAAAAAGAAATAAAAGAAAAAAGAGATTGCGTGTATAAAACGTATGCATTTATATGGGTATTTTGTGTCTGTATAAAATAATAAAAATTAAAAATTTTAAAACTAAAAATGCAATAGCTGAGTAGAAAATTAAATCAATACTTACAAAGTTATGCTTAAAAGCATGATAAGGATTACATTTTATCTAAGGTTAAATTATTATTTTAAAGGAGAGTCATTTATGAAGCAAAGTTTTGGCGTAGGCAAACGCATGGTCACGATGATGATGGTTTTTATCCCTATTATGTTGATATTGGGAGCATGTTCTATTAATTTTTTAATGGAATTTGCAGGTTTTACAAATAAATTGTATAAGCACCCGTACGCTGTATCAACAAGTGCTCTCTCTATACAAGTTAAAATAGAACAAATACACAAAGCAATGAAGGACGTTGCTCTTGCAAAAAATACAAGCCAAATGCAAAGT
>JANQLL010000109.1 GCA_028280605.1 Candidatus Gastranaerophilales bacterium | reverse complement strand
CAAAAGCATCTTTAAACATATCCTGAAGCTCTTCTGCTTTCAATGGGTTGCCTTCTCTTAATCTTTGTTTTACATAATCTTTAAATGCATTATTTTCTTCTTTATTTTTTTTCAACATGTGAAAAAACTCCGTTTTTAATTTACTACTTTTCGGAGGTTTACACAAAATTATTTATGGATTCTTTAAAAAAGTTTGATAAGGCATATTTTTTTCTGCTGCCTTTTTCTTAGCTCTTTGAATATCAATTACATTTAATCTAATAGTCACAGGTTTTGTTTCAGGAGTAACAACCTTAGCCTCTTCAGGATTATCCAGCCAGCTATCATCACTTTCATCAAAATTTTCCAGATAATCAGAGGCAAAGCAATCGCCGCATAATTGCCTTCCATCATCGGTCTCATATAATTCATAGACTTTCTCTGTGCACTCTTCACATTGTTTCAATTTATTTTTCATGTTTAATCATCTCCTTTTTATTAAGTATTATTAACTATAATAATTCGAAAGGTATTTTAGAAGCAATACAACTGAAATCAATAAATCCATATATTATCCTTAAAAATAAATCATAGCCTAAGCTTTAAGACAAAATAAAAGACTTAAAACATTGAGAAATGTTAAGCTAATATAAAGATAAAATAATTTAGAAAATAGTCAGGTGCAAAGTTAAGGCAAAGCCTTAAACCCTTTCTCTAAAAGCTAAAATAGATATTTAAGTATGAAATTTTATAGAAATTTTATTAAGTAATATTAACAGATAAAACCTTTAAGATTGACTTTCATATAAACCTCTTATAACATAAGAAATATATAGTAAATATATAACCATTTCGATCACAAACCGAATATCATCTGGCACCTATTTATACTCTCTCTGATGAGCAACCTTTCAATTGTCAAAAGAGTTACACTAAGTCAAAAATACTTTTCAGATTATTCTATCGGGTTTAATTTAATAAAATAAGCTATTCTCTGAAAAGAAAAATTTAAAATTTAATTGAGTACCAGTATAAAATTGATAGATTTTCGAAAATACAACTTAACTTAGCTTGTATAACTAAATCTAGCTATACAAGAGTATTCATTCTGTCAAATTTTATTCTGTTGCTGATAATTTTTTAACTTATATACAAAGGAGTATTTGAACGTATGAAGAATATTACAAAGATTCTATCTTTATTAGTAATATTTTTCTTTATTGGTTCTAACTTCGCAAATGCTGATGTAGCAGATCGTCAAACTTATACTATTAATATTCCTTCTGTAACTGTTGTTGAATTATCATCTTCTGCTAATGATTTTGGTTTTATCACAGCTAATGACTTTGGCAATGGCAATACCTTTAATCATATTATTGTTGTTGGTGATGGTTCTTTAACAAGCTCCTCATATGTTCAATCTAATGATCCTACTGCTACTTCTAAACAATATCAACTGAATTTTGCCCCTAATGGCGGCGGCAATGTTGATATTACTGATGGAGGCTCTAAAGCTGTTTTAACTTTAACTAACGCTTCCTCCACTACTTCTGTTGATATTAATTTAACTAATAATGCACAAAATGCATATCCTGGCCTAGGTGATAGTAGTATTGGTCCTATTGTACCTTTTGTATCTCAAAATGCTGATACTTTAAATATTCCTGCTAACAGCAATGTTGCCTTCAACTCTACAAATAAAAAAGCCCCTTTAGATATGGTTATGGATCTTGATGAAAATTCTTTAAGTATAGAAGATGCTGCCGGCACGATAAGCTTTGATATGACACTAACAATTATCGGCTTAAACTAGGTACAGCAATATATACAGGTACTTAATTAAATTTTAGGTTACTCTTTTCAGAGACTAGCTTATTTTATTAAATTAAACCCGATAGAATAATCTGAAAAGTATTTTATGGGAGTATATAAAAATTACAAAATAAGTTCACACTGGCAAGAAGTCACTCCACTTGCCAGTTTTTTTCTTTATTTTTTATTAAGCTATGTTAACCAAATGCTTCTAAGTACACATTCGAAATGCCAAAATCCACGCTCCAAAAATAAAGAATTACCCGAAAAGTAAAGTCTGCATTAAATTACAAACCAAAACCAAGAATATCTAAATTATATATATTATTGCGAAATATTAAGCAAGCTTAAGGATAAGAGAACTTAAAAGGAGTTGTTTTGCAAAATAAAGACAAAGCGTAAAAGCCCATCTATAAAAGATAAAAGCCTAGCCTGCCGACAAAAATTACAGGATTTATGTTAAGCATTGTAAACCAACAAGACTTGAAATGTTGACTTTCATGAAAAAGTTTTATAATATAATAATTATATAAAGAATACATCTCAAAAGAAAAGCACAAACCGAATTACATCTGGCACATATTTAAAATCAAGTATTACAATTTTAAAAATTAAATCTTAACCCAAATAGCACAACGCTATCAAGGGTATTTGCTGTGCCATACTTTTTCCATCGTTAGAAAGTTAATCAGTTTAGTTAATATATAAGGAGTGGACTTATGAAAAATACAGCAAGAATTTTATCTTTAATGATCGCAGCTTTCTTTATCGGTACTAACTTTGCTAACGCTGACGTTGCTGACAGCGAAACTTATACTGTTAACATTCCTTCCGCTACTGTTGTTGAATTATCTGCTGCCGCTAATGATTTTGGTGTCATTACCGCTGCTGACTTTGGTAACGGAAACACAGCTTCTCATAACATCGTTATTGGTGATGGTTCTTTAGCCAGTACTTCATATGTTCAATCTAACGATCCTACTGCTGCTGCTAAACAATACCAATTAGACTTTGCTCCTAATGGCGGTAGTTCTATTAATATTGCTGATGGAGGTACTAAAGCTGTTTTAACTTTAACTAACGCTTCGGCTACTGCTTCTGTTGATATTAACTTAACTAATAACTCTAAGAGCGCTTACCCTGCTCTTGGTGACAGTGGTACCGGTATAGTTGCCGCTTTTGTTGCTCAAGATGCTGATACTTTAAACATTCCGGCTAACAGCAGTGTTCCTTTCAATCCTACTAACAAAAAAGCTCCTTTAGATATGGTTATGGATCTTGACGAAAACTCTTTAGGTCTTGAAGATGCAGCCGGTTCTATTAGCTTTGATATGACACTCACCGTTGTTGGCTTAAACTAGTTAAAGGTAAGTATTAATACAAATTTCATACTGGCAAGGGATCTGATTCCTTGCCAGTATTTTTATAATTGTATTATACTAACTCTAAAATAAGGAATAAAAAGAAAATAAGACGTAAATATTTAGATAGGAAACTTTTATGGACCATAACTTTTATCAAATTTACAAGCGTTTAACCGCATTAATTATAATGACTATCCTTTTAACAGGCTTTAACGCAAAAGCCTTTGCACAATTTGCGGAAGTATTTGTGTATCCGGACAAAATAGAACTGGATTTTACAAAGAAAAACAAAAGGTTTCTCTCAAAGGTTATCCACGTAGAAAACCCTACCCAAAAGACCTTAAGGATAAGAAGTTATGTAGAAAATTGGGACTTAAACGAAAACGGCAGCGTTGTATTCTTAAAAGGCAAAAACGAACGTTCATTAAAAAAGCACATCAAGTTCAACCCTCGAGAATTCGACCTAGCCCCCGGCCAGAAACAGCTTGTCAGGCTTATGGCCAAACTACCTTCTAACGCTTCAGGCGAATACAGAAGTATTATATTTTTTGAAACCGTTACCAGAAAAAGCCAAATCCTGGAAAAAGACAAAAACAAAATAGATATCAACGTTAACTTCAAAGCCAGATACGGCGTAGTCCTCTATGCATATAAAGGTCAAATAACCAAAAACGTTGAAATCCGCAATCTGGCTTATGAGCAAATTGAAGGAAAGCCCTATCTTGTCGCTACCCTTAAAAATAACGGAAATATCCACTGCAACATAATGGGTGACTTAAATATATCAAATGATAGTAATAAGAAAAAAAAGCAAAAGCTTTCAAAATATACAATATTACCGGGCAAAACACAAAAGTTTAAAATCGCTATTTCTGAAAAATTAAATAGTAATGAAGATTATAAAGCTTTCTTGCGTTTAAGCTTTAAAGACGTAGATGACAGAATAAAAGTTATAGAAGCCGCTACAAACTTTAATACAGCATATCAACAAAACACTTCTGTATCAGAAAACTTAAAAAGAAACAAAAATGCAGACCTACCTGCTGACAAGGGTGATTCTGCAAGCTTAATTCAAGAAGGCAAGCCTTTAAATCCTAATGCTTTTGAGGAAAAAGAAATTAAATTAAAATGATTCCGTAACAAGTTTTGTGTAAACCTTTCTTCATCTTTATTCTTGTTGTAAAGTTAAATCCATTCTCGCTTAGCCAATTTAATATTTTTTTTGAAGTAAAAAAGCTGTCGAACATTACTGTTTTAACAGGGAATTGAAGAATTAAATATCTTTTGAGTATATTAAGAAATATATCCGGCTTTGTCTTATAGTCAGATTTTTTAGATACTTTTGGGCTTACCCAAATATCCCAAATAATCGGTATATAAATAGTTCCATTTGTTAAGCCAATACTAATCATTTCATTCTGAGGAATATTTTTTTTTTGCCTTTTATTGAAATATGTCCGTGTTTAGCTATTCTATGAGTTGCATACTTTTGTTTTAATGGTGTGCCATCCGATACAAGGTAAAAGCCTTGACTTCCAATTAGTAACATTATGCTCCAGAGAGGATTTATTTTTTTTTGAGTCCTGAACTTCTAATAAATCTATAGTTCACTTTCCAGACTTTAAATTATATATTTAATCTTTAGAAATTAAAAAAGAGACCAAAGCCTCTCTTTAATTTAGAATTTTTTTATATTACTTATTATTAAGCATTAATTTTTTGCTTTAATGTTTTCGCACTTTCTTCATAACCTTCTCTCCCCATTAGAGCGTAAGTATAGTTTTTAGCTTGCTCAACACCAGGCTGATTAAATGTATCAATATTATAAAGCGCACCAGCGATTGCAGTTTGTACTTCTAACATATATAAAATCTGTCCCAAGTAATATTCATTCACTTTTGGTAAAGTAATGGTTACATTTGGTCTTTTATAGTCATTTAAAGCTACTCTTGTGGAATCAGCTTCAGCGTTATTCAGATCATTTATTGTTTTTCCGCCAAGGTAACTTATACCTGTATTTTGGAACACTTCTGGTATTTCTAATGTATTGTCAAATTCTTTTACTCTAATAAAGTTAATTAGCTTATCATTAGGACCTTCATTGTACAACTGAATTTGAGAATGTTGATCTGTTGCACCCAAAGCTTTAATAGGTGTAGGACCTACATTAACATTATTGCCATCTAAATCTTTATCTTTACCTAGAGACTCTGACCATAATTGTACATACCAATCAGATACAAATCTTAATCTACTCGAATATGGCATCATTACAGAAAGATTTTTACCTTTCTCATCCATTAAATAATGAATTAAAGCATTTTGTGCAGCAATATTATTATTGATATCAGTGCTAGACAATGCTTTATCCATATCTCTTACACCTTTTAGTATTTCTGCAATGTCAATACCAACAAGTGCAAACGGCAATAAGCCTACTGCTGAAAATACTGAAAATCTTCCGCCTACATCATCAGGTACTACAAAAGATTTTAAGCCTTCTTCATCTGCTATTTGTCTTAAGATACCCTTTTCAATATCTGTTGTTGCGACTATATTCTTTTTATAATTAGAACCTAATTCTTTTTCTAACATTTCTTTTATAATCATAAATGCAGACATTGTCTCTGCTGTACTGCCAGACTTTGTAATAACATTAACTAAGGTCTTTTTAATATCTAAAATATCTAATAAGCCTTGTATTTGATCAGGGTCAATATTATCAACAAAGAATATTCTTGGCATGTTGTTTCTTTGCTCTTTATCCAGTACATTCCAGTATGGCTTTAGCAGAGCTTCCGTTACTGCAATACCGCCTAAAGCAGAGCCTCCAATACCTAGCACCAACAAATTATCAAATTTTCCTTTTACCGACTGTGCATATTCATTGATTTCTTTAATTAATTCTTCATTATAGCCAAGATTCATCCAAGCTAACCATTTACCTGCTGTGCTTTTATTTGAATATATATCAGAAACTATATCTGATACTTTACTTTTATAGCTTTCAAATTCTTTTTTAACGTTAATACCGTGCTCTTTACCAATAACAGCCTCATCTGTATTTTTCCAATTTAATTCCAGCATTTTTTGCTCCTTTTTATTATTGTACTAATTATATCTTATTTTACATGCTAAGTAATAAAATAATAGTAATCAATGTGTATACTGTTTATCTTCTAATTTTTAATAACAACCATATCTAGTAAAATTTTCTTCTGATTGGCTTCTATAATAGCCCACCTTAAAGGAGTATAACCTTGCTCTTGTATATTTTGTTCAATATAATCCGTGGTTAGGTCTTTCTTGTTTTCCAGTGTAAAATGTTTAATTTCCAGCTTCATGAACTATTCCTTAGTACCCTTCATATATATTTATTTTTTATTTAAAAAAATCCCCCAAAGTGGGGGACTTTATTATTCTACAGTTACTGATTTTGCAAGATTTCTTGGTTGATCAACATCTTTACCTAGGAATTCTGCTATATAATACGCCAATAATTGCAGTGGAACAGTTGTAATTATTGGTGATATTAACTCATCAGTTTGTGGAATTCTAATAATATAATCAAAAATTGATTCTAATTTTTCATCTTCAGAAGATGTAACAGCAATAATGTTAGCATCTCTTGCTTTTGACTCTTCACTGTTAGATAAAACCTTTTCGTACACAGTACCAGGCACAAGAACTGAAAGTACTGGTATTGTATTATCCAACATTGCAATAGGACCATGCTTTAATTCACCTGCAGGATATCCGGTTGCATTTATATAGCTTATTTCTTTAAGTTTTAATGCACCCTCGAGTGCCGCTGGAAAGTTAATACCCCTTGCAATATAAATAAAGTCTCTTGTGTCATAGTATTTTCTTGCGCATTTTTGAATAGCTTTTTTGTTGCTCAGCATTATTTCTATTTGCTGAGGAGTCTTCAAAAGTTCTTCTTTCAAAATCGTTAACTTTTCATTACTTACAGATTTTTTTATTTCTGCAAGGTTAAGAGCAAGTAAATACAATGCTAACAACTGCGCAGTATAAGATTTTGTTGCTGCTACACTAACTTCTATACCTGCATTTATTGGTAATAGGCTATCAGCTTCTCTTGCCATAGTTGAATCAACTCTATTTGTTATTATTAAGGCATGAGATCCTTTTTCTTTTGATTGTCTAATTGCCGTTAAAGTGTCTGCTGTCTCACCTGATTGAGAAATACCTATTGTTAAAGAATTCTTGCCTGTTATATTTTTCTTATAAATATATTCACTTGAGGCTTCTACGTCTACAGGAATTTCAACAAGCTCTTCTATTATATACTTACCTACCATTGCGGCATGTAGTGAGGAGCCGCAGGCAATTATTTGTATTCTTTCAAGTTTTTTTAAGTCTTCTTCATTTAATTTTACTTCATTTAGCTGTACCAGCTCTTCGCTACTGTGCAATTTATCTGAGAGCGTTTGCCTTACAACGTTTGGCTGTTCGTGAATTTCCTTAAGCATAAAGTGCTTATAGCCCATTTTATCTATTGCAACAGGCTCCCATGGAATTAATTCCACTTTTTTTTCTATTTTTTCATTTTTTTTGTTGAATATTTCAACATTGTCTTTTGTTAATTTAGCAATTTCATTGTCTTCTAAGTATATTACTTTTTTTGTATATTCAAGTGTTGCCGGAACATCACTTGCTATAAAATTTTCACCCTCACCAATACCTACAATTAGCGGTGCTGATTTTCTTGCAGCAAAAAATGTTTCAGGTTCATCTGCAAAAACAATACCAAGAGCATAAGCTCCATCTAAATCATTTAATGTGTTTCTTATAGCTGTTGTTTTATCAGGCATTTCTTTTAATTTTTCTTCTATTAAATGAACTATAATTTCTGTATCTGTTTGAGATTGTATATTATATCCTTTTTTAACAAGATCATCTTTTAATTCTTTATAGTTTTCTATGATGCCATTATGAACAAGTGCAATTTTATTGAAACAACTTGTATGAGGATGGGCGTTTGTTTCGTTTGGTACGCCGTGTGTTGCCCATCTTATATGCCCGATACCTATATTTAGGCTGTTATTTGCTGTTATGTTTTCTGTTTTATTCTTTAAATTTTGAAGTTTACCCTGAGCTTTATAGATATTAATATTGCTATTCTCTAAGTATGCAATGCCTGCTGAGTCATAACCTCTGTATTCAAGGTTGCTCAGACCATTTAATATAACCGGAATAACTTGTTTATTACCTATATAACCTATAATTCCGCACAATTTTATATTACCTCGTCTCTTCCTAGTTCATATTTTAAAAATATATCACATTCTAAAAATTAAAAAATATCTAAATCAAGAATTTTGGGTAAAGAAATTATAAAGATTTTGGTGCAGCTAAAAATTAAGTCTCATAATTTTCTTTGCTAAATTAAATATAGTCTTGTTATTCTCAAATATATAGTTTATTAATGTCATCAATATATTATTAAATTTCAATTAAGTGAAATGCAGGCAAAATGAAAACCATAGTTAATAATACATGTTTATACCCAAAAACAAACAAAAATGTTTATAAAGCTAAAATAAATAAAAATAATTTTAGCTTTAAATCAAATGAAAGCAATCAACGCTTTCAGTCTGACGATTCTACAGAAAAAAAACAAAACAATTTTTATAAATGGGTAAAAAGAACATAAATCTATAACAATTGCTAGCTCAATCGCATTGATTTCAAGTTTGGCTGCTCTGGTAATATTGGGATTTAGAAAAAGAATAATAAAATCAGATAAAACTCTTAAGTCTTTTTCGCCTGTAAAAGAAAAAAAGATCTATGATCGTACACACGAAAAAGCATCAACAACTATCCAAAAGTATGCAAGGAGATTCCTTGCCCAAAAAGAAGCTTGCAGAAAAAAAGAGGCTACTATAACTATCCAAAAACATATAAGAGGCTGCCTTACAAGAATTAAAAGAACAAAAATACCTGAATTTGATTCCAAAAAGCTAGCTTTGATAGCTAGTGAAATAAAAATACTTTTATTCCCTAAGAACTTATCTAAGAGAATTAACAGCAGTACAGTATTAAATTTCAATTTTATTGGCGGAGGTACATTCGCAAAAGTATATTCTTTTGAAGTTAATGGAAAGAAATATGCATTAAAAGTATTTGACCCCAATAGGCTTAATAACTCAAGAGTTAATAGCTTTGAGAAGATATTGCCATTTCGTTATTCATTTTTAACAGAGTTAATACCAATTTGCAAACAAAAAAGTATTAATATATAATGACTTCTATAGTTAATTAGCTATAGGAGAAGTTATGAGGCCTAAAAAGCAGTTTCCAAA
>JANQLL010000107.1 GCA_028280605.1 Candidatus Gastranaerophilales bacterium | reverse complement strand
AGAAGGTCCTTTATAAGGGGGATATGTTCGGATGTTCCTATTTTGCCTAATGCCTCGGCTGCGGCTCTCCTTACACCCCAGTTTTCATCAGCCAAAAGGTCCTTTATAACAATCTCAATTAATTGCTCTGATTGAGCTTTATTATATCTATTAAATTTATCAATGTATTTATTAAATAGCTCAGCTCCAACAGGGTTATTGGCTGTTATCCAATCAAAGCAAGCTTGATGAAGCTCTTTAGAGATGTCAGACTCAACATAGCTCTGAGATACAAGCACAACAGCAAAAGTTAGCTTTAAAAAAGCATATAAGCCATCTTGGCCATGTTGTGAGCTTAAAACTATATCCAATGCCTGCTTAAGCTCTTCTTCAAGTTTGATAAGCCCAAAGTATAACTGCAACACCTCAAACCATTCATCACTGTAGAAATACTTGATGTTGGCTGCAATCTCCTTGAGCTTTGCATTATTTTTGTCTTGATAATAGAGATATCTTGCCGCAAAGTATGCCTGAAATGACTGATGCCTGAATACCAGCTTTTGTTGATCATCCTCAAAAAACTCAAGCAAAATCCCAATATTAAGCAAAGCTTCTTTTTTTTCTTGGCTCAAGCCGAATTTATTTAAGGAATTAAAATCAATCTCAAGTATTTCAGCATTTGCAAGCGAACAAAAAGCTATTTGTTCAATATATTTTTCAAGCTCAGAACTCAAAAAGTTTTTCACATCTTCAGAATCTCGCCAATATCGCGGCTTTCTTTTTTCCTGATTGATAAAGCTGTTTGCAAATTCATTGTAAAGAGTTGATTTATTATAAATTTTGTTACTTATTTCACCTTGAGAAGAAGTTATTTTAAGCATTTCCAGTAATACTGGAGTATTAAGCATTTCCCCTGCTACATCTACAAACTTTTCAACCTTGGTAAAATTTTCTTGACCCATGTATTGCTTTACCTGATCAATTTTTTTTAGTGCAAGCCTTACCCTTACAAATGAGCTATCTACTTTTCCGGCAGTATTCTGGCGCGACGAAAGAATTATTTTTGAGTTTTTATAGTGATTGTATGGCTCTTCTGCTAATGCTAAATAATTTCCATCTGATAATTTTATTCTACCTTTTTCTCCTGATAAAAGAAGATAATTCGGGGAAATAGAGTCTATTATTTCATCGGGGTTTCTTGCCTGGTCAAGGGCATCTATTAATATGCAAAGGTTATTATTGTTTTCATTAATTATTTTTGTAGTGGAATTTGTATAATATTCCTCAATTTTTTTACTTATAAAATCATTTATAGATCCCTGGCGATTGTTAATTTCAATGCAAGTTGTATTTAAAGGCAAATAATTATATTTTTGTTGATTTTGCAGCAATTCTTTTGCCAAAAACTGCAAAAAAGTTGTTTTTCCCATACCCGAAGGGCTTGCAATAAGGTAATTTTTGTCATCATTAAGTATTTGTGGCAGTTCAATCTCTTCCCAGACTAATCTTGTTTCCTTGCGTGTTTCACCGGTTTTTTCATCTTTGATTTCTATTTCTTTTTCAACTTCAACCTCAAGGTCAAGCTTCATATGGAAGTTGCCGCTAATGACTTCATCAAGTCTTTTTTCAGCTTCTTTACTACGGAAATTAAGAACTTCAGTACTGTTTATTTCTTTATTATCTTGCTTAAGTTTTTCCTGAATATTTTTTTCCGTAGGCTTAATTGTTTTTTTAGTGGCAAAACCTTTAAACTCTGGGGTTTTAGATGGCTTTAACCTTTCACCTGAAATATAGTTTTGTAGTTTTTCAAATGCTTCTTTTTC
The DNA here is from genome assembly GCA_028280605.1 of Candidatus Gastranaerophilales bacterium. Classification (GTDB taxonomy): domain Bacteria; phylum Cyanobacteriota; class Vampirovibrionia; order Gastranaerophilales; family JANQFW01; genus JANQFW01. Next base: position 18,535 of record JANQLL010000107.1, on the reverse strand, counting down.
ATCAAGGTCAGTAAGGTCAAGGTAAACTCTTTGTCCTAGCAAGCCTTTTACATCATATTGGTCTATTTTTATAGGTATTAAAGATTGTTTCTCACCTGTTGGATCCTGACCAAAAGCAGTATACCATTCTGCTTTACAAAAATCCGAATTGATATAATTCTCTGATAGTATTGCAATAGTTCTACTACAGCATTTTGTTGCAGTATCCATCATTTGCACGAAGTTGCCTCCGGGCAAAGAGTCCCAGGCCTGTATAAGCGTAGTATATCCTAATTCCTCAATTTTATAAGCTATCCACTCAGCAGCTTCCCTATCTTTATGGTTATAACTTATAAAAAAATCTTTTTTAAATTTATTGTTTGTATTTTTAAACATAATTTTAAATAATAAACTATTACAAATAATTTTAATAATAATTGATTAATAGTTTAATTACAAGTTTCTGTACTTATTATGGTTTAAAACTTATTATTTAACCTAATTCATCTGCTTTTTCAGCAGTATTTTGAACAGTTTTCGCAAGAGCAGATCTTATACCATGTTCTTCCATTGTCATTAAACCGGCAATAGTAGTTCCGCCTGGTGTAGTTACTTCATCTTTTAATATAGCAGGGTGCTTACCTGTCTCCAAAATCATTTTTGCCGCACCAAGAGCTGTTTGTGCGGCAAGCTCTATAGCTGTTTTTTTAGGTAAACCTTTTTTAACACCGCCGTCAGCTAAAGCATCTATTATTAAATACATAAAAGCAGGGCCGCTACCGCTTATACCAGTCACTGTATTAATAAGTTTTTCCGGCACTTCTATGCATTTGCCGGTTTGTTCAAATAAATTTTTGGCTAATTCTATATGTTCATCGGTGACATATTTACCTCGACATAAAGCAACCATACCTTCTTTCACAAGAACGGGAGTATTTGGCATTGTTCTTATTACAGGTACAGGTTTATTTATACAATCTTCGATTGTTTCAGAGCTTACACCTGCTGCTATTGATATAACCAGAGTGTTTTCAGTTAGATTATTTTTAATTTCATCTAGTACATCTTTCATCACAAATGGTTTTGTGCAAATAAATAAAATATCGGATCCTTCAGCAATCTTTTTATTATCCGTACTTGTATCTATTCCAAGTTCATTAGATACATTATTTGCTAATTCTTGGTTAATTTCAGAAGCAAAAATACTTTCTTTTTTAACAAAGCCTGATTCTATCAACCCGCCAATTATAGCTTTTCCCATAACTCCGGCTCCGATAAAACCTATTTTTTTATTTTCTAGCATATTACTCTCCCTAGCTTAGCAATACTTTTTATTTCTTCCTTAATTTTATCCAAAAATAAAGATAGTGTTAGTTTTTTATTAAACAAAATATTTTAATCAAAAAATAAAAGTGTAAAGTTTTGTGAAACTCATTTTATTAAAGTATCAACATTAGAGCTTTATTGTTTTTCTATAAGTGGAAAAATAAAAACAATGTAAAAAATTAGTTTATTAGTTAAGAAACAAAATTTTTTTCTGGTAAGTTAATTTTATTCCGTCGTTTAAGCTAGTTAACAATCTAATTTCTTAAAAGTATTATTTCAACTTAAACATCTTATAATTGTCTGTTATTTAAAGTCTGCCTTTAAAGGATAGTTTTTATGCCTAATAAGTATCAAACAGAAGCACATTTTTTAGAAAAATTTAGCAAAATTCCACCCAAGTGGACAGCTGTTAGCATGTGCCTTATAAACGCATTTATAAAGCCGGCAATAACAATGTCAAACAAAAATGAAAAACCGGAGAGAAGACAATTTGCAGCACTATGTGAGTTTATGACAGAGCTTACGGCTGCACCTTTTTGTTTTCTAGTCCCTTCAACCTGTGAAAAAATAGCCGAAAACGCAGTAAAAAAAATAGCAGCACATAAAAAGAAAGTTGTTGACCCTGAGGCTCTAAGAGCTGCAAAAAATCTAGCAAGTATAGTGGGCATAGCAGTAGCTGACGTTATCATCCCAGCTGTTGCAAGGATATTTGTAACAATAGCAAATAAACAATTAAATAAAAGCAAGTGTAAAAATGATATTAGTATTGAAAAACAAGATGTTAAAAAGTTGAACTTAAGCTTTTCATCCAAAACAAATATTGGTTCTTTAGGCAAACCAGTAGAAAAAAAATCACCATTTACAGGCAATGTAAATTTTTCAGGAAATTTGACCAGGTCAAGCTTAAATAGTTATAAAACTGGCAATTTAAGGGTGTAGTGCGATGGGCGGTTCTATGTATTCAATAAGCAAGTCAACACCAAATACGCAATATAAGCAATTTAGCAAGAAAAATAATATTGCGTTTGGTCGTACTCCCCTTCAAGGATTACAAAATGCAGCTATAAGACTTGGTTCCAGTAAAGATATTAAAAAACATGCCATTACAATGCTCATTGCTAACAATTTTTTATTAAGGCCAATTTATATAATGACTAATAAAGAAATACCTGAAGATCAAAAGAAATATGGCGCAACAAGAGAGGCGATGCAACAAGTATTTAATATGGCTGCACACCTGGGCTTGTCAACAACATTTGAGTGGGTTGGATTTGCAGCATGCAGGAAACTTGTTAATGTAAGAAATCAAAAGAAAGCCATGGAAAAATTCAAGGAATTTGCTACATTTGATAAGCTTAAGAAGTGTGAAGGCACACGAGAAATACCCGCTGTTATATCCGGCTCCAAGGCTCTTGGAAGCTTCTTTGGTTCAGTTATGGCTCTTACAGTTGTAGCACCTATGTTAAATAATAAAGTTCTTCCTTATGTATTTAAAGGTGCGCACAAATTAGGCAAAAAGTTAGATAATAAATTCTTACTAAGTTTAGATCCTGATTCTAACAAAGAGAAAATAAATGAGGTATCTAAAGGATATCAAGTAATATTCTCCACATCATTAAAAGATTGTGTAAAAGATGATCTAAAGGATGTTAACTTATTTAATAATTTTTATATTTTCAAAAAATCAAAAATGAAACCCGAGGCAAAAATTAATAATTTACAACAACCTAAATAATGTTTAAGGTATAATTACATAATAATTGTAATATTATCTTTTAATGATGGAGGGACAGATGAAATTAAATAAAATAACTTGTATTGGTGAAGTTCTTATTGATTGGACATGTTTGGACAGAACTCTGGATTTAGATAAAGCTAATGATTTTATCAAAGCTCCGGGAGGTGCACCTGCAAATGTGGCAGTTGCTTTGGCTAAAGTAAATAAACCCGTTCAGTTCTTAGGGGGCTTTTCAACAGATTTATTTGGCGTATGGTTAAAATCTTACTTAACACAGTTTGGTGTTGATGTTTCAGCTGCGCCTGATGTGCCAAAATCTAACACCAGAAGTGCTTATGTTTTAACTGATGAAAATGGTAACAGGGTTTTCAAAGGTTTTAGCAATGAAAGCTGTGCTGACGTTATGATTGACTATAATATGATAGATATGGATAACCTTAAAAATTCATCTATGATTTATTTTGGTTCTCTATTACAGTCTCAGGAATTAACAAGAAATACTATTGCAAAGGTTGTAGAATCTTTAGGGTCAGATAACTCTAAGTATTTAAAAGTTTATGATCCTAATTTAAGAATGGCTCTTTGGCCTGATGTTGACACTGCAATGGGCGTTATAAAAGAAACTATTAAAAAAGTTGATATATTAAAACTTAGCGATGATGAAATCGATTTAGTAACAGGCATTAAAGACAATATTGAAGCTGCTGCTCAAAAAGTTTTTGAAACTTATGACAATATTAAACTACTTGTTGTAACAATGGGACCAGATGGTTCATACTTCATTAACAGAAATGGCAAAGGCTTTGTAAAACCATTTAAAGTTGATTCTGTAGAAATGACAGGTGCGGGTGATGCATTTGTTGCCGGATTACTTGGTGGTTTACACGATTTCTTAAGTGAAAACAATGCTCAAAATGCTAATTTGGCTGAAATTCTTGAAACACTATCAGCTGAAAGATTACAGAAAATTCTAACATCTGCAAATGCAATGGGTGCGTTGGCTACAACCAAGCCGGGCGCTATGTCAGCTTTGCCTACAACTGCGGAATTAGATAATTTTTTGACAATTAAAGCTTAATCAAATTAAGCTTTATGTAAAATAATTTAACTAATACTAGATAGATAGATAGAAAACAGATAATCTGTTAGACATTATTCTTTAAAATAATGTCTTTCTTTTAACTAAAATGGGTGCATTTTCAACTCGTAAAATGCACCCATCAGAAATCTTGCCCTTTTAGCCTTAAAGGAACCAAAAATTTTTTATTCAATTATATGTGATGTAAAAATTAAAGATTATATTGACTGCAATGATTTTTGCTTACAAAAGGGTATAAAAAGGCACACTTATCCCATAGGCGAAAAATGTGCTGTTTTGAAATTAAAATTTGCGTGGCTAGCGCATCCTTTAATCTCTTGGCAGATAATAAATTTGCATTTTTTAATGCGTTATTTGTTATGGTATTATTAGATTTAATAACGTTTAAAGCATATTTTTGTTTTTTATTTATATGCTTTGGGAGTGCCGGGAGTCCGGCAGCGCTATTATTTTTATTTTTTAATATTTTTTTGTTTATAAAATCATTTAAAACTTTATAAGTAGCGTTTGAATAATTATAAATCGGTACACAACCTATAAACGAAGGATATTTTTTTGAAATGATATTTCCAGGTAAAATAAAAGTACATAGAAATACTATTATATTCCATAAAATAAAACATAAATTTTTAAAGTGTTGTGCTAAATTCATAATCCAATACACTCACCAGTAATATCTACTATTTATATCATTAATCTATATAATAACATTTTTTTTAAAACTTTTGAACCTAACAGATAAATTTATTACAAAGTTTTAATATTAAAGATAGTATTTTGTTTTTTTGTTATATGAACAAATGTTTTAAAAAGGTATTTCTTACTTTGAGCTTATAACGTATAATATCTTTAAAAATAAGGTTTTAAAAAGGAGAAACTAAAATATGCTAGTGGAAAAAATCAAAAACTGAATAAAATTTTTTATCGACCGACCTTTAAAGATTAGGTGTTAAAGCTTTGTAATCCACAGCCTGATTAATAAGCTTAATTACAAAATTACGAGAATCTTGATCTTCGCCAGATCCGCTAGCAAGCTTGGATATGGCGTTGATTTTTTGTTCTTCATTAAGTATGCTGACACTAACACTTGTTTTATCTTTGTTTTGATGTTTTTCTACATAGAAATACTGGTCTGCCATAGCTGCAATTATTGGTTGGTGGGTAATACATAAAACCTGATGGCTAAAAGACAGATTTACAAGTTCTTCTCCTATAGCCTGAGAAGCCTTACCGCTAACACCTGTATCAATTTCATCAAATATAACAGTATTAACTTTATCAGCCTGAGCAAAGACAGTTTTGACAGCAAGCATTATACGAGAAATCTCACCGCCACTTGCAACTTTAGCCAATGTTTTTAAAGGTTCACCCGGGTTTGCACTGACCATAAACTCAACATCATCTTGCCCTGATGAGCTATAATCATCTTTTAATCTTACATCAATATTAAATTGAACTTTGGGCATTTCTAATTTTACAAGTTCATTTTTTATTTTTTTTGATAAAGCTTTAGCCAGTTTAGTTCTAGATTCTGAAAGTGATTTAGCTATTTTGTTTAGCTCAACTTGCAATTGTTCGTTTTTTTCTTGTAATCCGTCTATATTACCAAAATTTGTCTGAATTTTATCCAATTCGTCCTGATACAAAGCAAAGTTATTAATTACATCTGCCAAATCAGGACCGTATTTTCTTTTTAGTTTATCCAGCAATATGATTCGCTCTTCGATTTCATCTAGTAATTGGGGATCATCATCAATGCTTTCACTGTAACTTCTTAGCTCATCAGAAGCATCTTTTAATAAAGAACTGCTATTTGCAACAATATCTGCAATATCACTGAGATTTTTATCCATATCACAAGCTTTGATTAATTTTCGCTCAATACTGTTTATCATATCAATCAAGCTGTCATCCTGGTCGTATAAAGAATAATAGCTTGAACAGGTTAAATCTTTTAAGTCCTTTGCATTGACCAATTTTAGCCTTTGTTGATTTAATTCTTCATATTCATCAGGATTTTCGATATTGGCTGCATCTATTTCATTTACCTGAAAAGTTAAAAAATCAATGCGTTGTTCAATTGACTGCCTTTCATTTAGCAGCCTTTCCAGTTCTTTGCTGTTGGCTTTAAACTCATTATATTTTTGCTCAAATGCTGTTATTAAATCCTTATGGGCTTGTTCTCCATAGTTATCAAGTAGATTTATATGTGTTTTAGGCTGAATATATGTATAGGTTTCATGCTGGCTATGAATATCAATAAGATGTTCTCTTAGGATTTGGATATAATGTCTGGTAACAATAACACCATTTACACGAGATTTACTAGAACTAGCCGTAATTTCTCTTGATATTACCAAAGTATTGCCGTCTTCAGGCTCTATATCATTTTCTAATAATAATAATTTCATATCTTCCGAGGTATATTTTATTGTTAATTCGATTATAGCTTTTTTAGTGCCGGTCTTTATGTGTTCTTTTGAAGCTCTGGCTCCAAATGCTAAATCAATAGCATCAATTAAAATACTTTTACCGGAACCTGTTTCACCTGCCAAAATATTTAAGCCCTTGTCTAAGTCCAGTTCCAGCTCATCAATCAATGCAAAATTTTTAATTGATAGTGTTTTTATCATATCCTTAATTTGCAGCCCCTATGTTTATTAAGTTTAAGGTGGTGATTTATATCTACTCCCTTCCCCCTAGCAAGGGGGAGCTCCTTTTTTGGACTCGCTTTTCGTCGGCTACGCCGACTCGCTCGCCCTTAAATTTTTAGATGATTTGTTTAATTATCTTTCACCGGTGAAATACCCCAGTGTAATTTTTCCCTCAAAATGCTGTAAAAGCCGTTATTTTCTTTTTCTAATAATATTAACTTAGCTTTATGCTCATTTTGAATTATAGAAATTTCATCTTCTATATTTAATTTTACATTAACTTGCCCATCAGCTGTCAAATAAACAGAATCAGAATCAGTCTTAATTTTTACGGATAATTTTTCTTCAGCCGGTACAACAATAGGCCTGGTAGTTAACGCATGTGGACATATGGGAACTATAACAATAGCTTCAAGTTCCGGCACTACAACCGGCCCACCGGCTGATAATGTATAAGCAGTAGACCCCGTAGGCGTAGAAATTATCAATCCATCGGCGACATAATCACAGACATGTTTATCATTTATATCTAAAAATAACTCTGCAGAGCGCGATATTTCACCGTTTTTTATGACAATATCATTTAATGCAGTACTGTAACTATTATTATTACAGGCCTTTATCATAAGCCTTTCTTCAATTTTAAACTTGCCGTCAAGTATTTTTTTTATGCCGACTTTAATATCATCAGGATTTAATTGTGCTAAAAAGCCAAGTCTGCCAATATTTACACCAAATACAGGTATATCAAATTCTGCATAAAAACGCGCAGCAGTTAAAAAAGTACCGTCTCCACCTACAACTATGGCAAATGATATGTCCTTTTCGAGTTTTGTATATCTTTTATGTTTTTCAGGGCAAAATTCTTGAGTTGAAAAATATAAATTAAATTCTTTAAGTATATTTTCAACCTTTTTTACAACTTCTTTTGCGTTTTTATGCTTGCTATTATAGACAATCCCTATCTTATCAAGAGACAGTTTTTTATTATTTAACGATTCAACTTGATTTAAGGTATTCATGAGCATCATCCACTATTTTGTATATATCTTCTTCTGTAATGATATTTTCTTCATTTAACCCCAAATGTATAAGATATTCAATATTTCCGGCAGGTCCTTTTATCGGTGAAAATGTTAAATTTTTAACAAATAAATTTAACTCAGTTGCAAAATAAATTATATCCTTAATTACGTTAAAATGTACATTTTTATCTTTTATTACGCCGTCTTTAGGCACTAATTCTTTTCCAGCTTCAAACTGAGGCTTGATAAGGGCTATTATTTCAGTATTATTTTTATTCATTAAATCAATAATATTTTTTAAAATTTTTATCAAAGAAATAAAAGAAACATCAATAACCGCCAAGCTGACTAAAATATCATCAGTTTCTTCTTTAATATCTTTGTAAATATCTTTAAATTCGGCATTTCTTATATTTGTGCGCTCGATAACTATAACATCACGATTGTTTCTTAACTTCCATGCCAGTTGACCGTATCCTACATCTATAGCGTAAACTTTTTTTGCTTTATTTTGTAATAAACAATCTGTAAATCCACCGGTTGAGGCACCGATATCAAGGCAGATTCTATCTTTTACATTTATATTAAAAACTTCAAGAGCTTTTTCAAGCTTAAAACCGCCCCTGCTTACATAAGGCATTATTTTTATTTCTATATTTAATTCTGTATCAACAGGGAATTTAGTGCCGGCTTTGGTTATTGTTTCATTGTCTACCTTGACATCTCCGGCTAAAATCGCAGCTTGTGCCTGGCTTTTAGTTTGAAAATATCCTTGCTGAAGAAGTATTGCATCTATTCTTTCTTTTTTAGGTTTTTTATTCATTATGGACAACGTTGTTTATTTCCTATCTTATACCCATTAAGTAATGTATTTATATCTATAATACCCATATCAAATAATAATTGCGCTTGTGTTTCGTTATAATCAACAATAGCATTAAGATGTTTGACTTGTGAGCCGGTAGCCCTTAACTGAGCTGTTATAACATCTGTAAATATACCTACCCCTGCTTCTAGTCTGACTACTGACAAGCGCAAACTTTCATTTGCGGATAATACTTCTTTTTTTGTTGCTTTTATCAAAGCTTTTGCAGCTATTGTATCATAGTATGACTTTAATAGAAACTCTATAATATCTCTTTGGGCTCTAGTTTCTTCTAATTTAACTTTTTTTATATTTTCATTTAGTTCTCTTATATTTGTGTAAGCCCTTAAGCCTAGCCTTTCAAGTATCCAGGCAAATTCAAAACCAATGATTCTAAAACCTCTTAATCTTCCAGAATCTGGGATATCTAAGCCTCGTTCTCCCTGCCAGCCTTTTTCCGCAAAAAAGTTTAAACTTGGCAGATACTCTGAAAAAACTCTATTTCTTTCTGTTCTTGCGGTTTTTACATTAATTCTGGCTATTTTTAAATCCGGCCTGTTTTCTATAGCTTTGCCTATAAGTCTTTTTATATCTAACTCCCCTAAAATCAAGCGTTTTTCTTTTGGCTCATTTTCAACAGGCATCAAAGGGGTTTCGACATGTATACCAAGTGTATTTGCCAGGTTTACCTGAGATTCTTTTAATCGCTGAAAAGCTTCTATCAAATTTTGTTTAGAGTTTGCTACTTCTGTTTCTGAACGTAGCACATCAAATTTTGTACCCACTCCTGCTTCAAATCGATCTTTTGTTATTTCTAACTGTTCTTGTGTTTGTTGTAGATTTTTTAGCAATATAATTATATTTAATTTATCTTGCAAGAGGTCATAATATTGGCTGGTTGTAAATAATAAAATTTCATCCCTGGTAAATTCCAGCCTTAGTTTAGAAATTTCGTATAATTGCTTTGCTATTTTAGAGTCAAAATATCGTCTAAATCCATCAAATAAAAGCCATCTGACTTCAAACATCGTCCTGATGCTTGTTTGGCTTGTTTCAACAGGCACTACGCCACCAACAAGGATTTCACCATCAAGTCTTCTTAGCATAAAATCATAGCCAAAATCAGGCAAAAATTCTGTTAAGCTTTTTCTATAGGCCCATTTTTCTTGTTCTTTTGCAGCATCATTAATTCTTATATCAAAATTTTTAGTAATTGCACACTTTAAAGACTGCTCAAGGGTTATAGGTACTTCTGTCGGATCAAGGTCAAGTTTTATTTCTTTTTCTATGATTTCATAGGGCTTTTTTGGTTTTTTAGGGTAGGGCTGAAGGAGTTGTTCTTTTGTGTATTTTTGTCTTGTGGCTTCTGGCAACGACTCGGGAAGGTTAAAAATTTCTTTTAATAGCTTTTCTCTTTCTTCTGGAGGAAGGGCTTTTCTTCTTCCAGATTCTTCTGGTAAAAGTTTTACAGGGTCTTGGCTTATTTCGCCCATTTCTAACTCTTCTTCCAGATTTTTAGTGTTAAAATTTTGAGATTCAAAAACAGAAAAATTTTCATCGCCAACTTGCGTTTCCGCTTGAGAATATGCTTTTAAGCAAAAACAAATAAATAGCAGAAACAAGAAAATCAGCTTTATAACTGCTCTTGTTTTTCTCATCTATAGTGTCCGAACAAAAATAAATAATATATATAAAATCAAAGATTTTTAACTTTATGATTAAAACATAATTTATAATTTTTTGTATGAAACAGTAATCTAAATTTGCAGAATAGAAATAATTAATTTTGTAAGAGGTGAGTAAGAACAAATAAAGTTTTTTTCAATACAACCGATTCTATATATAGAAGCTTAAGGTGTTTAATATATTCTCTCAGGGAGAAATTAATTGGAAATATTGTCCTTTCAGGAATTATCAAAACATACTGTTTTACCCTTTAGTGTTTATAACAAAGAGGGAGCTTTGCTCTTAAGAGCTGGAGAAACTCTCACTCCGGGGAAGTTATTAAGGTTAAAGTATATTTCTGTTCTATATAAGCACGATGACTCTGCTGAGCCTGATATTATTGATGACAAGTTTCAAGATTTTGATGATGATGAAGAAGTTATAGTCACAGAAAAAAATATAGTAATTAATAACAGGTTCAAAAGGGATATAAAGCATATTTTTGCTAAGTTGCCGGAGCTTAAAGAACCAAGTGATGTAAAAAATAACCTTCCAGTATTTTTTGATGCTAGAGATCGTATTTTAGCAGAAGTAGAGCCAGCTATTAACAAAATAATTAGAGCCTCTGATATAAGAATGCCGGTCAATGAAACATATTCACACGAAATTAACGTTGCTGTTTTAAGTATTCTTGTTGCTCAAAAATTAAAGCTGGAAAAAAGTGAAATTGAAGAAATCGCACTGGGTGCACTGCTTCATGATATTGGTAAAATTAAAATACCGGAATCTGTATTTGCGAATTTTAATCCCAATAATGAAAAACATAACAGTATTGTTCAGTTACATACACATATCGGCTATAACATCATAAAAAATGACCTTCAATTGTCAGAAAACATTGCAAGGGTTGCATTTGAACACCATGAAAAAAACGATGGAAGCGGTTACCCTAAAGGAAAATCAGGTGAGCTAATATCGCTTCAAAGTCAAATAATATCTGTTTGTAATCATTTTGATAATTTTGTAACAAATTCTAACGGGTCTTACGAAATTAAAAGCGTTAAAGATATCCTTAAAAAAATGCTTAATATAGGTTCTAAATGGTTTTTTCCAAATATTTTATACTCATTTGTTCATTTAGCGAGTTATAATGATACTAAATCATTAGATAAAATATAAATAAAAAGCCATGTTAAAAGAAATTCAGCAGCAACCGACAATAATAAAAAATATTCTTGATAAACAACTTTCTCATATTAATTTAAACAAGTATGAGAAAAATTTGAAATTAATAAATAATATCTGCATAATAGCCAGTGGATCCTCTCGCAATGCAGGTAGTATAGCTAAATATTTTTTAGAAAATATATTAAATATTCCGCTACAAGTTGATTATGCCAGTGAGTTTGCATATAAAGATCCGATTGTTGATAACAAAACTCTTATTATTGCGCTGTCTCAATCTGGAGAAACCGCAGATACATTAAAGGCTTTAAAAATAGCAAAAGAAAAAAAAGCTTTAACAGTAGCTTTGACTAACAATAAAAATTCAACAATACATAAAACAGTAGACGTTGCGTTAGAAGTTATGGCTGGAGAAGAAAAAAGCATTGCTGCAACAAAATCTTTTACGGCTCAGCTACTTAATTTATATATCTTAGGCTTATGTATGTCTAAAATATTAAATACATTAACAGACACAGACTATAAAACAATAGTTGATCAGCTTTATCAGATTCCTGAAGAGTTTGATAAATTAATTGATAATCTTTCATCTTATGATAGTTTTGCTAAAAAATTAAAAAAATACAGTCATATTATTTTACTTGGTAGAGGTCCAGATGCTGGAGTTGCTGATGAAGGCGCGCTTAAATTTAAAGAATTAACATATATTGATGCTAACAGTTGCCCAACTGGCGAATTTTTACACGGTTATCTGGCTTTTCTTGATGAGAAAACACCTGTTATATCAATACTTCCTCCAGACAAAATAGTCTGTAATTTAGCATTAAACAATACATTAATCCTCAAGGAAAAAAGAAATCCGCCGTTATTTATAATTAAGCCAGAGGGTTCAAAGAGTTTTGATGATGATGATATAGTTTCTCAAAATATTATAAACCTGCCGGATTGTGATAAATATATTTATCCGTTTTATGCTACGGTTTGTTTGCAGATTTTAGCGTATAAAACAGCTATGTTATTAGATAAAGATGTTATTAACCCAAGGAGTTTAACTAAAGTAGTTGCTCATGAGTAAAGATAATAACCATATAGAGCTGTTAGATTGCACATTAAGAGACGGCGGATATTTAAATAATTGGGAATTTAAAGATAATAACATTGTTGAAATAATTAACAAGCTTGTTAGGTCTAAAATTGAGATAATCGAGTGCGGTTATCTTTCTCAAACTAGAGGGAAAGCTTCTGATTCAACTTGTTTTTTGAGTTTAAATACTATCAATAATCTTTTAAAACTTAATAATTTAGATAAAACCTTTTCACAATTTGTTGTTATGGTTAACTTAGGCGAATTTAAGCCTGATGATTTGCCTTTGTTTAATCCTGATACTGATTTAGTAAAAGGCATAAGATTGGCTTTTCATAAACAGAACATTGATGATGCTATCAAGACTGCGAAGGTTATAAAGCAACAAGGGTATGAGTTATACATTCAGCCAATGGTTGTTGATTCTTATTCTGAGCAGAAAATTTTAGATTTAATAAAAGAGTCTGATAAGTTATCGCCGAGAGCTTTGTATATTGTTGATAGTAAGGGTGTTTTAGATGAAAAAGATTTTTGTAAAATAGTCGAGCTATTTAATGATAACTTAAGTAATGAGGTAAAACTCGGGGTGCATCTTCATGATGACAATAAAACGGCTTTTGATAATGCTGTATTATTTGTAAAATCTGTAAAGGATAGAAGTATAATCATTGATGTTTCTATAGATGGTGCTGGTCGCGGGGGTGGCAATATAAAGTTGCAGGAGATGGTTGACTATTTAAATAGTAATAATAATAAAGGTTATTTATTCTAGAACAGTTATTCTATAGTCCTTGTACTCTGCTTTTAAAAGTTTTTTTATAAAATAAATTTGAATAAATATATAGGTATTGTAAATATCATTATATAATTAAACGTTGATAATAAATTAGCTTTTCTCGACCAGTAAAAAACACTTCCTGCTATTGTAAAGATATATCCGATTATATAAAAAACAATTAAGCTACACAACAAAATTTTCCAGAAAAAACTCCATAGAAAATGAATAGCCATACCTGTTGAAATATTTTCTACTTCTTGGTTTGTTTGTTTATCAATAACAGTTATTCTATAATTTTTGTATTTGGCTTTTAATATTTCTTTCAAAACGTCTTGTACTAAATAAAATTCTAAGCCTAAAACGCTCAAGGGTATAATAATATTTACAAATATAGGCATCACAGTTGTGTTAAACATATTTTCTAAAGGAAAAATTATATATAGAACAATATTTATATATCCTATAAAAAAGCTAATTATGATAATACCAGTTATAGGCATTATGCTATATACTATTACTTTCCAAATCCAGCTCCACCAAAAGCGAAAAGCCATATAATTTGTAACGTCTATTTCTTTCATGTTTTTCTTTTTCCATACTGCTTGAGAACAGGAAGGGCGGCTCTTTCTATCAGCTATGCCGACTAGTCCGCCCCTTAACTAATTTTATATAAATCCAACTAAAAATTTTTAATAAGCTATTTGCTCATTTTCTAATTCTAATACAGTTATTCTATAATCACTATAATCAGCTTTTAAAAGACCTTTTAAGATAAAAATTTGAATAAAAATAGCTGCTACAAGAAAGAGTAAATAGCAAGCAATAAAGAATATTATAATAGATGGATTATTTAATGACATACTTGTGCCTGCTGATAATGCTCCAACTATTATGCCGATAATAATACTAGCTGGAATAGTCAATGCCAGCATCGATAAAAGTACTTTCCAAAAATAGCTCCAATTAAAGTGGATAGACATTCCGTAAGAAACTTCTTTTACTTCTTGATTGCTCATTTTGTCAATAACAGATATTCTAAATTTATTATACTTCTGCCTTAAAAGGCATTTAATAACTAAAATATTAATTATTAAACCAAAAATAATGCTTAATAAAGCTTGGGCATAACTTTGAGTTTCTTTAGTAATTCCAAGCATTGGAGCCAAAAAAACAAAAACTAGCCCCATCAAAAAACCTAATAGTATACCAAATAAATTGCTTCTCCAAAACCAGCTCCACCAAAACCTAAAAGCAATCATTTTAGTTACGTCTATTTCTTTCATTTTTAAAACCCTTTCTATAAAAACACGTATACTCTAGTGTTTTATAAAATAAAAAGTTTTAACACCTCTTAAAATATGAATTAAATAAAATATTTAATTTTTAATTGTACAACTTTTTAAGAAGTTTTTAGTAATATTAACAGCATTTTTAAATATAGTTTTATCATTCCAAAATTCAGGCTTTGAGATATAAGGATACACCAACTTTCTGGCAAAACTACCAAAAGCAATGCCATTATAATCAACGCCGCATAGCTGAGCAAGCTCTGGGGTTTTTAAATTAGTACCGCCGCTAAGCATAATATAAGCAGGGAAATTAAATCCATTAACAACTTCAGCAAGCGCAATAGTCTGTAAAGATGACTTAAAGTCTTCAGCTCCGGCATTCATAGACTTACCGTCTGCCTGAATAATATAACTGAAATGATTTCGTGATAAAATAATTCGGTTTAATAGCTCCTCCAGTTTAGTATCAGATAGATGTTTTCTGTTTATACTTATGCTTAATAACCCATCAAAATTATTACTTAAATAATTCCAGCAATTAATTATTTTTTCACTGTCGTGGATAGCGGCATGTAGCTCAATGCAACTAATGTTTTGTTTAACTAACTGCGCAAGTTCGTCTGATTCGTTATATTCAAAATCTATAGCAGCACTTGCACAAATATCAGAGCATTTTGCACAACCAATGCATTTGTCTTTATTTATTTGCAGACAGTTATGGCTCTTAATAATTGATTTTTGTAAACATGCCGGTATGCATTCGTTGCACCCCATACAGTTTTTTTTATTTATAACAGCTTTTCTAAAATGCACATCGCCCTTTAGCCCTATGCTGCAACATAAATGATAATTATGCAGTTCATTGTCTGGTATAACTCTGGCTAGGCCATTTCTAGCTGCTTTTATAACATCTTCGTCAGCTGAAATATCAAAAAACTTTACGCCAGCTTTTGCGTAGACGGCAATAAGCTTTTCAATTTCATCAAGATTCTTATTACCCGCACCGCAAACGATTTTTATACAATTTTTATTTTCTAAAGATTTTATAAGACTTTGCATTTATAAAGAGATTCCATTTTTAAGAGCTAATAAATACCCGGCAGCTTCGTAATAATTACTTACTTCCATTACATAATCCTCTATCCCAAGAGCCTCTGGAGTGACATTAAGGACGGTTTTGTTTTCTTTTACAAGAATTACAGGTATATTTTTTTCTTTAGCCGTAAGTACAGGAATACCACCGCAGCAGTTATAAGGATAAACAACCGCTTTTAAGTCTTCTATGGTTATATCATTATAATTTATTTTATTAATATCAATTAACTTAGGTGCATTGTACAAGCCTAATATAATACAAGGCAAATAAGCAGGAACTGTGTACTCGGCAGCTGCACGGGGAGCAACTATTTGTGGTTGTATGTTTAATTCCTGTTCGCTAAACGCAGGGGCATGCGCCACAGGTACATTTAATTCTTTTGTTAAGATATGAGAAATAACTGCCTCTACGCCACCAATAGGGTCAACGCCCTGTCCGTCTGAGTAGTTATTTTGTTCATTTTCAAGCTCGGGCATGTCTGGGAAAAAGCCAACAACCGCCAGTGCTTCAGCACCTTTGCTAATTAAGTTTTGACCAGCTTCAAGTAAAGTTTGAACATGTTTTATACAGCCTGTTGAAATACCTGTAGATGAAATTTCAAAATTAACGCCCATTTCTTGTTCGGTTATTACATAGTCCAGAATTTGTATGCCGTATACAGATTTTATGGCATTTAAAATATTCAAATGAACGTTTAGTACATTTTTAGGTATGGCTTTATCAAAAATAACACCGATTTTATTATAATTTGATGGTCTTAGGGCTATTTTTCCTTGCATAAATTGATCTATGGCGTAGCCTTCGGTGTATAAAATATTAGAATTTATACCGGAAAAATACGCACCGTTTACAGCGTTGGGGTTAGTTATAACAGGAGAAACTTTTGATAATAAATTGACAGCAGGAGCTGCATCTCCGGCAAATCCTCCTATAGATGCGCCTATCCCTGTTGGTATAACACATAAGCTAATAAAATCTTTTTTATACATAGTTTTTTTATTTTTTTAATTGCTAAATCTTTATATATTGTATGACAAATAGCATTATAAAGCATTTTTAAATACTTAATCATTTTTAACAAATTTTAAAATTTCTTATCTAAATAGTATTTATTAAGTATATCTAATAATATAGAGAATGTTATATAAGAAAAGACTCTTTCTTAGAAAATACTACACGAATCGAAGCGCTAAATCTATTGTTATATTTGATTTTAAGCCTGCTTGTTTTAGAATGCAAAATTTTTCACGAGTTGTTATAATTGTAGTAGTGTTGAAATTTAAAAAATAAGAAAGGAATTATTTAACTATGAACGATTTTAACCAGAGTGAAGGAAGAGATGACGGTCAATATCGTGAAACTCTTGAAGGCGGGGTAGCTCATGAAAAAAAACCAGGCGGCGTATTGCAAGGATTGATGAGAATTCTTGGTGAGGCTATGCACCTTGGGGGTAAGGTTTTAACTGTTTTAGGCAAAATTGACTCAAAGAGTGACGATTACAACTTTTTTATGGAAAAAGCTTATGAAGTTGATGATCAAGTTTCTTTCCTTCAAGCCCAGCTGGCAAAAGAAGCTCTTAAATCACCTGAAAATCTTGAATATTACAGCAAAAACATAGGTAAGCTTGACAAACATAAGTATCAATCATATTCAGATCCTATAAACTCAATATTATCAAAAGTAATTGATGACGCTAGCAATGGTGATATTCCTCGTAATTCAGTAAGAAACAGCTACAACAATTTAGCTGCGCAGGCGACTAATCCTGCTGGCTCTAATCGTAGTAGGGAAATTTTTGATAAACTTAGAAACAGTCAGTCATCTTTTTTACCACCAGAGACAGAAGCAAGTATAAATCCTCAAGATTTTTACGATGAGAGGGATAGGCTTAGAAATTTAAATGATTATAATAAGATTCAGGCGCAACTTAATCAAACGCCTCCACAACCTTCCGGTAATGGCCTTAAGCCTTTTGGTGCTGATTATTCAAATAGTTATGAAAACTATATAAAAGACAAGAGTCGTATCAATGCTGCTGAAACTAATTCGGCATTGTTAAATAACCAACTTATTCTCAATCAGATAATAAATGAGAGACTTAACCAGATAGAAGATGCAAGCAGGCGGCAGGCTAGACCTTATTCAAGAAATCGGTCTCAGTATATTCAACCAAGGAAGCTTGATTTTAAATTTGATAATAATAATAATTCAGTTAGTAAGCTCTTAAAAGAAATTAAGAATAAAAAAGAATATTACGATCGAATTCTCAAAGAGGCTTTGAATAGTGATAAAAATACGATTTTAATACCGCAGAAAAAAGAAGAATTTGATAAAGAGCATGAGACTCTTATCAAGTATTTTAATAAATATAAAGGTACATTTCATCCAGAGAATTTGACTCTAACATTGTTGCTAATGGGAATTAAAACAATTGAAGAACCTGTTTTATCAGCTATTAGTAAGAATTTAACGGGAAGACTTAAACAAACAGATAATTTAATGCAAAAATCAATATATAACCTTGAAGATAAAAAGCAAGGAGAGGTAGACTTCAAATTTAATATAGATAATCAAGAGGTAATTAAAAATTTAAAAATACCTAATTTTGCTGCAGAAAAAATGACAGAAGATGTGAGGGGCATTGTCTTTTCACCTAATACCAATTTGCAAACAAAAAAGTATTAATATATAATGACTTCTATAGTTAATTAGCTATAGGAGAAGTTATGAGGCCTAAAAAGCAGTTTCCAAA
>JANQLL010000105.1 GCA_028280605.1 Candidatus Gastranaerophilales bacterium | reverse complement strand
TTTGGAAACTGCTTTTTAGGCCTCATAACTTCTCCTATAGCTAATTAACTATAGAAGTCATTATATATTAATACTTTTTTGTTTGCAAATTGGTATTAGTATACAAAAGATGGCTAAGGTTTTTAAAGTTAGGCAATTTTAAAAAATTGTTTGTTTTTATATAATCAGGGGAATTTTATTGAAGTAAATAATTAATTATTCAAGGTATCTTCGGTAGGGGGGAAATAAAAAAGTGTCTCAAAATAGCATATCATTACAAAATAAACCAAATGTAAATGAAAATATTTTATTTAAAAGTGTTGAAAAATCAAGTATGGTTAAGCCTGCAATAGCAGATTCAATATTTAGCAGTAGTAAAGTTAGGCCTGCAATAGCAGATACTGTATTTAGCAGTAGCTCAAGTTATCCAAATGTTTATATAGTAGATGATTTTCACAATAAAGATATTGATTTAAATAACGATAAAAAAGGTGATGTAACTCATGGCGAGTTTGTTGAGCTGGTAATGAAAACAAAAAATCCCAATTTAAATATTAAAAAAATGCCAATGCCCGTAGATGAAGATGATTGGACAGCCAGAGCCCTAAATCTAAGACTGCAAAAATTATATAGTAAAATTCTCTCAGGTGAAGACATTGATGCAATTAATTTGTCAATGGAGCAGTCTATCAAGTTTAATGAGCTAAGGAGCGCAATAAGTCCTAATCTAACTCAAGAAAATTTACATAATTATAATGGTAGAATTAGACGTTGGCTGGCAAAAAATCGCCCAGGAGTAATGCAAAATATAAAAACTATTGAAAAAATAACATCAACAGGCACGCCTGTTTATATAGCCGGAGGAAGTAAAGGTGACGAATATGTTAACTTTTTGAATCTTGCAAAAGGCTCCATAGATGTTGCAGGCAGAGACGAAGATGGAAGAATTGGCAGTTATTCGTCGGTTAATAGTCTTGTAAACAGGGCGGAAAGAGGCACTTATAGTATTAAGCATGAAAAACATGGCTATGATATTAACGGAGATAAAAAACCTGACTTTTATCCCCCACATCGTATATCATTTGGATATGGAGGAAAAGTAGGACGAGTTACAGGAAGCTCTTTTGCTGCGCCTGCTGCTTTGGCTGTAGATATGAAAAGAGAATAATTTAAAATTAAAAATTGTTAATAATTACAAAAAGAATTGTTCAAAGTAACTAAAGCTTTTGTTTATTTACTGCAAGGATTAGGGAATTATATATTCCGGGCAAGTATATTACCGGGCAATGTTTCTTATGTAACAAAAACAGCTGCAGGCATGTTAGAAGCTGTACCTGAGTGGTCTAAAGCCATTGAATGAATGAATGTGCGCAATTTGCACAACAGGGATAAGTTTATTACATCCTTAAAACTCAATAAATTGTCAAAATCTTTCTGTTTTAGAGTAAAATAGAATTAAGGATTTTATGGAGGAATAAGGAAGAGTCGATAAAATGACAATATCAAATTCTATTTCTATGGATGAGGTTATATCTGAATTAAAATTAATTCTGGACAAGAAAAATGTACTAACAGAGTATGAAGAGCGATTTTGCTATGCTTATGATGCTACTGCTATTGGCGAAGAGCTTTATTTGCCGGATGTTGTAGTTCTTCCTGAGACTACAGGGCAAGTTGCTAAAGTAATGAAAATGGCAAATAAGTATAAAATACCGGTTATAACCCGTGGTGCCGGTACTAATTTGTGCGGTGGGTGTATTCCGCTTAAGAATGGTATTGTTATTCATACTTCTAAATTAAATAAAATTATATCTATTGATAAAGATAATCTAACCTGTATTGTAGAAGCCGGTGCTGTTGTTGAAAAACTTCAGCAGGAAGTTGAAAAGCTGGGTTTATTTTATCCTCCTGATCCGTCCAATTTAAAGGTCTCTACCATTGGCGGAAGTGTAGCATTATCTTCCAGCGGTCCAAGGTGCTTTAAGTATGGCGGGACTAAAGATTATGTTTTAGGGCTGGAAGTTGTCACTGCTAAAGGCAAAATTATAAATGTAGGCGGTAACACTGTTAAAAATGTCACCGGGTATAACTTATCACAGTTATTTGTTGGGTCTGAGGGGACTCTTGGGATTGTAACAAGAGTAACTTTGAAATTAATACCATTGCCTGAGTCTAAACAAGTGATGTTAGTGTTTTTTGATTCTATTGACGATGCTGCTACTGCTGTTACAGATATAATTTCTCATAAAATTACCCCTTCAACTCTTGATTTGATGGATCAAAAGACAATGGATACTGTTGAGCAATTCCATCCAACTGGTTTGCCTACTCATTATGATGCTGCTTTGGTTATAGAAATTGATGGTGTTGCTGATGCGATCTCTGTGCAGGCTAAACAAATTGAAGAAATATCCTATAAAAATAATGCAAAAGACGTTAGAATCGCAAAAGATAAAAAAGAAGCTGATGAAATTTGGTTTGCAAGGCGCTCTGCATTTGGTGCGGTAGCCAGAATGAAACCTAATGTTATAACTGAAGATGCTGTTGTACCTAGAGCTAAAATACCTCAAATGGTTAAGGCTATTAGAAAAATAGCAGATAAATATAACTTAACTGTTTGTACTATGGGACATGCCGGTGATGGAAATTTGCATCCTAATTTTTCTTTGGATTTAAGAGATCATGATGAGCATGAACGCTTGGAAAAAGCTGTGGAAGAGCTTTTTGATGCTGCAATTGAATTGGGTGGCACTTTATCAGGTGAGCATGGTATTGGCATGTCTAAGGCTAGGTTTATGAATAAAGTCGCATCTGAAGAGGTACTTGAGTATATGAGGCTTATAAAAAACAGTTTTGACCCTAATGGTATTTTAAATCCCGGTAAAATTTTGATAAAATAAATAAGAAATAAAAAGTTTTTATATGAATTGTACAGGGCGAGCCAGCTTTTATTCTAGTCATCAATAAAAGAGTTTAAACAAGGTTGAAAGAGATATAAAGCCGACTCTGAAAGCGAGCCCAAAACAAAAAATCCCCCTTGCTAGGGGGTAGATATAGAAAATAACTATAAATATGAGTAGAGTGAAGGCAGGCTAAGAATATGAAAACATTGCAAGATTATTCGGAAGATATTTATAAATGTTCCAAGTGCGGGATATGTCTGGCTGCTTGTCCCGTGTATGAAGAAACAGGCAACGAAGCAACCCTTTCAAGAGGCTTTTTTACGTTGCTGCATGGAGCATTGAATAATAAAATACCATTGAATAAACTTGCAAAATATCTTGATTATTGTACTACTTGCAAGGCATGTTTTGACTTTTGCCCTAGCGGTATTAGCGCAGAAGAAATAATCTTGGCAGCACGCAGTTATTTTTATGAAAATGGCGATGTTTCTGCAATAAAAAAGTCTATCATTAAGATTTTTAATTCTACGCTTATGTTAAAAGGTCTTGGTTTTTCTGCCGGCATGTATCGAGCTTTGCAGGGGCCATTTTGGCTGGAGCAGCTTGGTGGATTATCATCGCAATTTAATTTAATCAGCAATATTGTAAATGGTCAAACTCAAGAATATATAAAGTATAAACAGTTATCACGCATTGATGACAAAAAAGAAATTAATGCTGTTTATTTTCCCGGGTGTATAAATAATTATTTTAATGCCAGCGTAAAAAACGCTGCTGTGATGGTTTGCGCTAAAAATGGCATTGATCTTGATATAAAAGAAGGTTTTGCTTGTTGTGGCATCCCCGCTAGAAGTATTGGCGATGTGCAGTCTTTTATTAATCTGGCTAAACATAATATTGATCAAATAAATCTCGACAAGATTGATTATTTAATTACAGATTGTGCAACTTGTGGTATGGTTTGGGATGTTTATCCTGAGTATTTAGAAGGTGAGTATAAAGAAAAAGCATTATTATTAGCGCAGAAAAATATGAATATTTATAAATTTTTAGCTCAGTTTGATATTTTTATGCCGGATAATGTTGAATGTAATAAAATAGTTACTTATCATGATCCTTGTCACTTAAAACGTGCTCAAAAAGTAGATAAAGAGCCAAGAGAGTTTATATCTTCAATGCCTGGTATTGAATTTAAAGATATGAAAGATTCTGACAGGTGCTGTGGGGCATCGGGGTTGTATTTTATTTCTAAATCAAATATATCTCAGGCTATATCTAAAAGAAAAGCTGAAAATATTTTAAATACCCAAGCTGATATTGTTACAACATCTTGTCCTTCTTGTAAAATAGGACTTAGTCAGGGATTATCCTTGTGTAATAAAAAAATATCTATTTATCAGCCTGTGGAGTTGCTGGCAAATATGTATTTATCAATTCCTTAATTTATTAGTTTAAATGTATTGAAACTTCAAATGAAATTATATGATATTATAATAATGTTTAGTAATAGAAAAGTGGATAGAAATAATGAGTAGCCCTTTACATAATAGTGCGCCTTTACCAAATGCCAGGCTGCCAAAAGAAATTAAAGATGTTTATGAAGAAGCCCAAAAGGTTGCAGTGTATTCACCAAGGTCTGCTGCGGCTTTATTAAGATTAGCAATTAGAGATTTAATTATCCAAATGGGTGGAAAAGGTAAGAACTTAGACTTTGATGTGGCAGATTTGATTGTAACAAGAGGTATACCTCAAGAAATAGCTTCTGGATTGCAGTATGTAAAACTTATTGGTGATAATGCAGAGATCCCAGGGAAAATATGTGATGAAGATAATGACAATGCATCTGTTATAGTTAAGTTGTTTAGCTTGCTAAATTTATTAGCAAATTATTAAATTAAATAAGTTCATATTCAAAAATTCTTTTTGGTTATACCTTAAAGGATTTTTAAATGTAAAAAAAACTAGAAGAATTTTTATAAATATTACATAATTTTATTGAAATAATTCTCTGAAAATTATTATAGAGTTAGTATAAGTTATTTGATTTTACATGAGTTTTTATTGAGTAGGAGGCTCACTATATGAAAAGATTATCTAAGATTTTAACTTGTTTGTTTATGTTAGCTATTTTAATCGGCAATACGCTAGTGCCGGCATTTGCTAAAAACAGTGATGAGGAGCTAGCAAGGCGTGTCAGCTTTAGAAGCATTGGCGCAGGCGCTTTATCCTTACTGATTTGGCCAGGCATTGGGCAGGCTGTTAACAGCCAAAAAGGTGACAAGGTTTTAACACATGCACTTTTAGGCTTAATACCTCCTTATCGTTTCTGGTCTTGTTATGATGCATTAGTAGATAGAGATGGCGGATATTGGGAAGGCAGAATATAAGCCTTTAATTTTTATGTGAATACAGAGGCTTAAAAAACCTCTGTATTTTTGGCTGGATTTTTAAATTTTGTAATATGATTATGAAATAATAAGTCCACTTTACCAACAGGTCCGTTCCTTTGCTTGGCAATAATAATCTCAGCTTTGCCTTTGTTGTTATTTTCAGCAGATTCAGGGTTGTAATATTCATCTCTGTATATAAACATTACAATATCAGCGTCTTGCTCAATACTTCCGCTTTCTCTAAGATCACTAAGCATTGGTCGCTTGTCTGTTCTTGATTCAACCGCACGAGATAACTGAGATAATGCGATAACAGGCACTTTTAGCTCTCTGGCAAGACCTTTAAGACCACGAGAAATTTTTGATATTTCTTGAACCCTATCTTTAGAGCCTGTCCCTTCCATCAGCTGCAAGTAGTCAATAATTATCATGCCCATATCTTTTTGCTCCATACAGAGTCTTCTGCATTTTGCTCGAAGATCCATAACGGTAGCACCCGGTGAATCATCAATAAATATAGGAGAATCTGCCAGTTTTCCCATTGCACTTGCCAGTTTGTTCCAGTCATCAAATTGCATATGACCAGTTCTTAGCCTGTTGCTGTCAATTTCGGCCTCAGAACATAGCATCCTTTGGACAAGTTGTTCCTTTGACATCTCTAAACTAAATATTGCAACAGATTTCTTTTGATCAATTCCCACAGACTGTGCAATGTTTAAACAAAAAGCAGTTTTACCCATAGAGGGTCTTGCTGCAAGGATAATTAAGTCAGAAGACTGAAAGCCTGCTGTCATAGAATCTAAATCATAAAAGCCACTTGACAGACCGGTTAAATTATCACGATTCTTATATCGTTTTTCAATCATATCGTAACTTTCAACTACGATATCTTTTACGTGAACTAAGTCTTCCGCTACTTTTCTTTGAGCAATTGCAAATATTGCTTGTTCTGCCGTAT
This sequence comes from Candidatus Gastranaerophilales bacterium, assembly GCA_028280605.1. Lineage (GTDB taxonomy): Bacteria > Cyanobacteriota > Vampirovibrionia > Gastranaerophilales > JANQFW01 > JANQFW01. The sequence goes on along the minus strand of JANQLL010000105.1, from coordinate 9,791 downwards.
CCAATACTTTAGATGTATCAGTTTCTTGATAGGCTTGAGATACAATATTAGAACCAGCAGCTATTAAATCTCTTAATATAGACTTGTCAGCTATTAAATTAGCATAATAATCAGAGTTTGCCGTTGTTACTACTGATAAAGCAAGGTCATTTATATAAGACCTGCCGCCGACGTTCTCCAGTTTGCCGCTATCTCTTAAAGATTCGGAAACTGTTACAACATCAACAGGCTCATTATTGCTAAATAGCTCTAATATTGTAGAATAAATAAGTTTATGCGCCTGTTTGTAAAAATATTCAGGTTTTAATACTTCAACCAGACTGGTTATACAAACTGGATTAACCAACAATGCCCCCAGAACGGCTTGTTCTGATTCAAGACTCTGTGGTGGCAGTTTTTCTATTTGAGATACACTATTTTCTACCACTTACTTGTCACTCCCCAATTTAGTTAGTAGGTAAAAAGAAAAATTTTTTATACTTTATCTATTATACAGAGTAGACGATAAGAAAAAATGATATAAATAGTTTAGATTCAAATCATTATTGTTTTTTTAATTTAGATTGTATTTTAGTAAAGAAGTTGCTTAGAAACTTCTGAGATAGGTCATACTCACCATTTGCAGGGGTCACTCTAATGTATGTCAGCTTTTGATTTACCGGCAAAATTATTATAAAAACTTCTTTATCTCCCGATATTCTAGCATTTATATGCCCCTTTTCCGAATTAAATGATAATATTTTGGTATCTAAATCTGTTAATGTAGCAATAGTGTTTACATATACCTCCATGTACGAAGCATCATATGCTTTTAAGTGATCAAGCAAGTTTTGACTGCTATTCGGGGGATAGTATACGGTTATTAAACTACTGTTTGTATTGATTTTATGCCCTATGTCCTGTGCATTACTTGACTGAAAAATATTAATAAAACATACAAATAAGATTAAACACCTTATTATATTTTCTCTCATTAAGTTTCCATCCAACTAGGCCCGCAATTAACATCTGCTAATAATGGTACTTTTAGCGGCTGATCTAATTCCATACATTTTTTTACAATACTAATTGTATCGTCTAACTCATTCTTAGGTACTTCCAACACAAGTTCATCGTGTACCTGAAGTATTAATTTAGCATTTAATTTTGACGAAATCAATTCTTTATGAAGATTAATCATTGCAATTTTTATTAAATCTGCTGCTGTCCCCTGTAATGGAGCGTTAATAGCTGCTCGTTCCGCAAATTCTCTTATTGACCTGTTTCTGCTGCTTAACTCATCTTGCAAATATCTTTTTCTGCCATAAAGAGTTGTTACGTAACCTTTCTCATGGGCTTCTGCAATAGTTCCATCCATAAACGCTTTTATTTTTGGATAGGTTACAAAGTATTTTTCAATTATCTCTTTCGCTTCTTTTGGAGGAATACCAAGGGATTCTGCTAATCCATAATTTGATTGACCATATATAATACCAAAGTTAACCGCTTTTGCTTTTCTTCTCATATCTTTTGTAACTTCTTCCATTGGTACATCAAAGACAGATGCCGCTGTAGTTGTGTGAATATCTTTATCACTTTTGTAGGCATCAATTAAAATAGGATCTTCAGAGTAATGAGCCAATAACCTGAGTTCAATTTGAGAATAATCCACTGATAAAATAACTTCAGAGTCTTTATTAGTAGGAATAAATGCTGCTCTAATACGATTACCCAGTTCTGTTTTTATTGGTATATTTTGTAAATTAGGATTACTGCTAGATAGTCTGCCTGTTGAAGTTATTGTTTGATTAAAGCTTGTATGAACTCTTCCGGTTGCAGGATTTACCAAAGCCGGTAATGCATCAATATATGTTGATTTTAATTTGGATAAATGTCTATGCTCAAGCAATAAATTTATTATAGGATGTTCATCTTTGAGAGATTCAAGTACTTTTGCGCTGGTGCTGTATCCAGTTTTTGTTTTTTTAGGCTTTTTAGACAAATTCAACCTTTCAAATAATACATCGCCTACTTGCTTAGGAGAGTTTACATTAAAAGGTAATCCTGAATATCCAAAAATTTCAGCTTCTATTTTTTGTATATTAACTTCTAATTCTTCAGACAAGCTTTTTAAATAATCTAAATCAAGGCAAACACCAGTTCTTTCCATTTGAGCAAGCACTGGAACCAAAGGTATTTCTATATCCATTAGTATCTTTTTCTCTGATTCATCCAGTCTTTCAGTGTAAAATTTGCCAAGCTCCAATGTGGACTTTGCATCTGCAGCAGCATATTGAGCCGCAGCTTCTATATTAACTTTATCCATAGTTATTTGAGATTTGCCGGCGCCTATTAAATCTTCAATTGGTTGCATTTCATACTTTAAATGATAACTTGCCTGTTGTTTTAATCCGTGTTTAGATGCTGGATTGTTTACATAGCTTGCCAGCATAGTGTCATATAGGTGGCTTGAAATATTTATATTATATTTTTTTAGAAAATTAAGTTCAAATTTTATATTTTGAATAACTTTTAATATATTTTCATCCTCTAAAAGAGGTTTTATCCTATCTAAAACATAATAAAAATCGGGTTGATTGCATTCATTATGAGCAACAGGTACATAAAAACTCTCTGTTTTATCTTCCTGCACTGCATCGATATATATTTGATTATCTTTGTTTTGTATCTGATCATTCCAGGCAAAGGCCATGCCTACCAAATCATTATTAAAAGTATCCAAACCTGTTGTTTCTATGTCAAAAGAAAAAATATTTTTTTGTGAAAGCTTTGCTATAAAATTATCAAAAGTTTTATTAGAATCTACAATGTTTACGTCCAAAGTGACTTGAGGAATTTCTTCCTGAGGTTGTTCTTGTTTTTGATCAAATAGCCCCATTTGATTATCAGCTTTATGTACGCTTACTGTAGCCTTTTGTTTAGTCATTGAGAGTAACTCATCTGAAATAGCAGGCTTTACACCTTCATTAAATGGCGTTAACATATCTGGCAATTGTTTAAGAAAACTTTTAAACTCTACTTTTCTTAGATAATCTGTTAGTTTTTCCACATCAGGCATTGTTAAATGCGTGTGTTCAAAGTCAAACTCTATTGGAACATCTCTTTTGATTGTCGCTAAAAATTTGCTTTTTTCGGCGATTTCCTTGCCTTCTTCAATTTTTTTTCTTATCGCATTTCCGCTGACTTCATCAGTATGAGACAAAATATTTTCCATAGTACCAAATTGAGTAAGTAGTTTTACTGCTGTTTTTTCGCCTACGCCTTTTATTCCAGGTATATTATCGGAGCTGTCACCTCTTAATCCTTTGTAGTCAATGATTTGCTCAGGCCATACGCCCATTTTATCGTGAACCTTTTCTTTGTCATATTCAATTAATTCACCTTTTGATGGGATTAATACGGTTACGTTTTCTTCGTCCAGCAACTGAAAGGAATCTTGATCACCGGTTAAAATAAGTGTTTTATATCCAAGTTCGCTTGCTTTTTTAGATATAGTTCCTATTATGTCATCTGCTTCGTAGCCTGACATTTTATATATTGGTATGCCAAATGCTTCAATACCTTCTATTAAAACAGAAAGCTGCTCTTTTAGAGAATCCGGCATTGCCTGTCTGTTTGCTTTGTACTCAGGGTAGGCTTCGAGCCTGAAGGTTTCTCTGCCTACATCAAAGGATACTGCTATTGCATCAGGACTGACTTTTTTTAGCAGGTCAAACAATGATTTGAAAAATCCATACACTGCCCAGGTCGGTAGTCCTGCTGACGTTTTCATTCCTGTTCTTTCTAATGCAAAGAATGACCTGTAGGCCAGTGCGTGACCGTCTATTAGTATTAAAGTTTTAGAACCCATGCAATAACTCCTCTCAAGTATAATTTATTTTTTCTTTTTTTATTTTACTATTAAAAAAACGGGCTTTCGAGCGTTTACATATATTTTTAAAATTTATTATTAAAAATAAAATAGCTAAACATAAAAGATTAAAGAAAAATAAAAAAACAAAAAATACCTAAAAATATGTATTACAATGATATAAAGTTCTTAATTTAGTTAAAAATCAATTTTGTTTGTAATATAAATTTAAACTAAAATCTCAAAAAAGGAGAAAAAATGTCTGATGATATTAGACCAATCGGTAAAGAAAACCATTTTTTATATCATGTTTCTAAAGTAGAAGGATCTAATGTAAGGGATGATAAATTAAACTGTCCTCATTGTTTAACAGTGAACGGTAAGATTGTCCCTGATAATACTCCAAAAGATTACAGCTCTAAGACGAAACAGATTTATGAAGGTGAAGTTGCAGCTTCTCAGAGTCAGTTTGGCATAACAAAGTGTGTAAACTGTAATAACTACACTGTATGGAAACAAACAGAGGGTGTTTTATCTCCAATTGATCATGATAAAGTGATAAATAATAAAAATGTCCCGGAAGAAGTCCAAAAAACATTTAATGAAGGACTTAGTATAAAAGACAAACAACCCGATAAAGCTGCTGAGTTAATTTTATATTCAATTAAACTTTTAAATATACACATTTGCGGACATGAAAAGTGTAATTTTGAAAATATGATTACAGATTTTGAGCGTTCTATACCTGTACATGATCATGATAGGCTTCTTGCTCCGGTTAGAGATATGTTAAGTAGCATTATCTTTCATCAAGACCCATCAGCAGATAAGTATAAATTATTAAATAGTTTAATTAGTCTATTTAACTTCATGGTATTACTTGATGGTACTGACAAAACAAAGCCTAAGAAAAAACTAGATGTATAATTGATAATAATTTGATCAAATAAAAACTCGCCTTTAAATATACAAAAGGAGAGTTTTTTGATTGTTATTAATATTATTATTTATTTTTTTCGTAGTTATCCATTGCTATTTGAATTTCTTCAACAATTTTCTTTGCTGCATCTTTTCTATTATCAGCTTCTGTTATTGGTCTGCCGACTACCAGATAATCAACGCCTTTATTAATTGCATCTGCTGGTGTTACAACTCTTATTTGATCGTTTACTACAGCCCAGCTTGGTCTTATTGCAGGACAAAGAATCGTAAAATCATCACCACAGGTTTTTCTTATTTTTTCAACATCAGCAGCACTGGCTACAACACCGGTAAGTCCGCTATCTTTAGCCAACTTAGCCAGTTTACCTACATATTCATCTAAATCAATACTTATGCCAAGTTCATCAGCCAAAGTTCTTTGTCCGATGCTTGTTAATATTGTTACACCAAGGATAGTCGGAGCAGGCAAGCCACATTGCTTAGCAGTTTCTTTTGATTGCTTTACTGCAGCAGTAAGCATTTTTGATCCGCCTGTTATATGCATATTAAAGAAGGTTATGCCGTGTTGAATTAAACTGGCACTGGCTTTTGCGACGGTATTTGGAATGTCATGAAATTTACCGTCAAAAAATATTTTTCCACCTTCGCCATGAATCAGTTTTATTACTTCTGGACCTTGGCTGGTGAATAATTGCAAGCCTATTTTAAATGTGCCTACATAGTCTTTAAGATCATAAACCAGCTCTTTGGCTTCATCTAAAGTATTTACATCTAATGCAAGAACTAATTTTTCCTTTGCATTTTGATAGTTAGTTTCCGACATAACTTTCTCCTGATATTTATTTTTATAAAAAATTTTGGGATTATTTAAAACTTGTTTTCAAATTTAATTGATTTTTGTTTCTTTTTAATTTTATATCCAAAAAACATACTGTCAAATTTTAGCTTAAAACAAATCAAGTTTACCGTAAATTTAGGCAAACTTGATTTGTTTAAATATTTTTAATTTTTGTTTTGGGTTTTATTGATTCTCTTGATTATCTTTAAATTCGTTTACAAATGCAGCCTGAAAAGCAATAGCTTTTCCATATGGTAAACCAGCTTTATTTGATAGATCTTCTGCTTTTTCAACAAGTTCATGGTCAAGATCTTTTAAAACATCAGTAACTTGTGTAAGTTTCTCAGGGTCAAATTGACTTGGATCAATTGCACTCGAATCATAACTTTGCCTTTGAACTTGTGATTGTCCAAGCATTTCAGCAGGTCCGCCAAGAGCCTTTCTGCCAAGTTCTACACCTTGATCTTCTGAAATTTGTCCAGAATTATTAGTTTTCTCTGAATTAGTTCCAGAGAACTTTATATTTTTTATACTTTTATTGTTATTAGGATTAATATTATCCATTTTAGTCTCCTAGACTACCTTTTTAAGCTTACGTTGTATATGAATTAAAACAGTTTCTTCAAAAAGTTGACAGTAAATTTAAAAAATATCCTTTATTTAATTTAAAAAATATATTTACTACTGCTTAGGGTTAGTATAATTATATTATCTTGCGTATGTTAAAAAAACTTTAGCTAATAAATAAAATTTTTACTTAGAAAAACTGTCTAGTATATTTTTCATATCTCTAACAGCAGTGTCAAGCCCCACCAGTACAGCCTTGGAGATTATACTATGTCCAATATTAAGTTCTTCAATATTCTTAATATTTAATATTCTTTTTACGTTATTATAATTTAGCCCATGTCCCGCATTCACTCTTAAATTAAGTTCAACAGCATAGGTCGCTGCCTGCTCAAGATTTTTAAATGCCACATTTTCTTCTGCAGTATTAAAAGCTTCAGCGTATTGACCTGTGTGCAATTCAATATATTCAGCACCTGTTTCACTGGCAGCTTTTACTTGATCAAATTCTGGATCAATAAATATGCTTACTATTATACCGTGGTTTTGTAATTCTTTTGTGTATGCTTTTAAATAATCTTTTTGTTTAATTACATCTAAGCCGCCTTCTGTTGTAACCTCTTCCCTTTTTTCAGGTACTAGTGTTACAGCGTAAGGCATTGTTTCGATCGCAATATTTTTCATTTCTTCAGTAGCTGCCATTTCAAGATTCAATCTTGTGTTTATTATTTGTTTTAAAAGCTTTATATCTCTGTCAGAAATATGTCTTCTATCTTCTCTTAAATGAGCGGTTATTCCGCTTGCCCCTGCCAGTTCTGCTATTATTGCAGCAGCTATAGGATCCGGCTCTATGCCTCTTCTTGCTTGTCTTATCGTCGCAACATGATCTATGTTCACCCCTAGTGATACCATCTCTAGTCCCCTATATCAATAAGTTAAGATTAAACTTTATAAATTATACCAGCATTGAATAAATATTGAAATAGTATGTAAATTTTTTTTGATATATTATTTAGATGACTATCACCAAAACAAAATTTTGATATAAAACCATGTAAATGATATAAGTATTATGGTGATACAAGAGTTTTTTATGATCTAATAACCAGATAATAAAGTATTATAAATATTTCGAGGAATTTAGGCAATGTCTAATAATGTAATTAAAAATATTAGTGTTGAACTTCCTGACGGAAGTAGTAAAGAAATAGAGCAAAATGCAACTGTAGCGGATTTGGCGCTAAACATTAGCGAAGGATTAAAAAGAAATGCAATTGCTGCAAAAATAAACGGAAATGTATGCGACTTAAGTACTAAATTAAACGATAACGATAAAGTAGAAATTTTAACTTCTAAATCTCATGAATCCTTAGAAGTGTTAAGACATACAACAGCGCATATACTTGCGCAGGCCGTACAAAATCTTTATCCTGATGCAAAAATTGCTATAGGACCTTGCGTTGAAAATGGTTTTTATTATGATTTTGATATACCAAGTCATTCTTTAAGCATTGATGACCTTGAAAATATTGAAAAAGAAATGAAAAAAATTATTAAAGAAGGTCAAACACTTGAAAAAACTGAAGTCAGCAATGTTCAAAAGCAAATAACAGATTTCAAAGAAAAGGGTGAAATCTACAAAGCAGAACTTTTAACAGAATATGCAGAACAAAATCCTACATTATATATAAATAAAAATAAAAATGGCGAAGTTGTATGGAATGACTTCTGTCGTGGACCACATACACCTACTACTAAATTTATAAAGGCATTTAAATTATTAAGTGTTGCAGGCGCATACTGGCGAGGCGATGAAAATAATAAAATGCTTCAAAGAGTATATGGTACAGCATTTTGGACAAAAGAAGAATTACAAGACTATCTAAAACAACTTGAAGAAGCTGAAAAAAGAGATCACAGAAAACTGGGAACTCAGCTAGATTTATTTAGTATAAAAGATGAAGTTGGCTCCGGGCTTATTTTGTGGCATCCAAATTTAAGTGTTGTAAGACAAATGATAGAAGATCATTGGCGAGTTGAGCACAGAAAAAGAGGATATGACATTGTTTATTCTCCTCATATAGCAAAGTCAAAGCTGTGGGATATTTCTGGGCATAATGAGCATTTTAAAGAAAATATGTTCTTTATGCAGATTGATGAGCAGGATTATGTGCTTAAACCAATGAATTGCCCATTTCATATATTAATGTATCAAGCTAAACGTCATAGTTATAGAAATTTGCCGATAAGAATGGCAGAGCTGGGAACTGTTTATAGATATGAAAGATCTGGAACTCTACATGGTATGACAAGAGTTCGTGGCTTCACCCAGGATGATGCCCATATTTTCTGTACACAAGATCAGTTTGTGGAAGAAATTAATAATATTATAGATTTTGTAGATTCAACTTTAAAAATGTTTGATATGACATATACTGTTGAATTATCTACAAGACCTGAGCATAAATATGTCGGACCTTTAGAGGTTTGGGATAAGGCTGAAGCCGGCTTAAAAGAAGCGCTTGAAAGCAAAGGTATTGAATATGTACTTAACGAAGGCGATGGTGCTTTTTACGGGCCTAAGATTGACTTTAAGTTAAAAGATGCAATAGGTAGAACCTGGCAAGGTGCAACTATTCAGTTAGACTTTAACTTACCTGTAAGATTTGATCTAAAATACACTGAAAAAGACGGTAGTCTCCAAACGCCTGTAATGATTCATAGGGTTATTTTCGGAACGATGGAAAGATTTATAGGTATTCTTATTGAACATTATGCCGGTGCATTCCCTGTATGGTTAGCTCCAGAGCAGGTAACTATTATTCCTATTACAGGCAAACAACTAGAGTATTCTGAGGGCGTGTTCAAAAAGCTTAAAGATATGGGGCTTAGAGTCAACCTTGATGACAGAAGCGAAAGCATGAAATATAAAATCAGAGAAGCTCAGTTAAGAAAAGTACCTTATATGCTTGTTATTGGAGATAAAGAAATTGAAAATAATTCTGTAACAATAAGAGCAAGAGGTATAGACAATGCAGGTAGTATGTCAGTTGAAGAGTTTTCTGATTTGCTTTTAAAAGAAATAGAAACTAAAGGTAAAGAAAAAGTTACAAAAGAATAAATAAAATGGTATAATTATCAAAAAGTATAAATTTTATTTTTTTTATAATTGGATACAAGCTATTAACTTATGGATAAAATATGTTAATCACAAATAAATCAATAAATTTATATAATAACAATAAAAATCGTATTACCCCAAAACAAACTTATTTAAAAAGTGAGGTTGATACGGTTCAAGTAAATTTTAAAAATAATTCTGATACTGATAATAAAACATCAAAAAAAAGTAAACTTCCTTTTCAGGACAGGCATCCTACTTTAAATAATTTTCTTGGCTGTTCAGCAATTATGTTACTTTTAGCTGGTTATTTTCTTATACTAACTAAATTTAATATTAAAGTTAGTCCGTTAGATCCTTAAGAATTATGCTTTTTATACTGCTCATCAATTAAATTTCAGATTACTCTTTTCAGAAAATAGTTTATTTTATTAACTTTAACCCTATTTAATAATCTGAAAAGTATTTTTGAT
>JANQLL010000082.1 GCA_028280605.1 Candidatus Gastranaerophilales bacterium | reverse complement strand
CAGATTCTATAATCAATTCCATCAAGCGAGTACCCCTCAAAAGGGTACTTAGACACCTTTTTTAAAGCTGTTTTCATTTCAAGCTCCTTTATAGCGTGTATTTTATAACCACGCCAAGAAGGCATCTTGAAATTATTAAGTCAATGTGTTAATGTATTAATAAGAAATTATGTGAAGCCTTCTCGGCTTTAATATGAATAAGTTCGGTGCTACCAACACCGGCTTATTTTTTATGATTTTTTTTAATCTTTGGATTCCTCCATTTTTTTTACATATTCTTCCATTAGCATTCTGATAGTATCTGTGCGTTTCCTATGTTCACGCTCGCATATTGCATCAAACGAGCTCAACAAAGGTGTGCTAATTCTAATATGTACAGTTTCATTTTGTTTAATTTTTTTAGTCATGTTGTGCTCCTGATATATTTGTATCACATTTTATACACAAATGCAAGCCCTAAATTTAAAATCAACTTTAAAATATGTCAAAAATTCAAGATATTATTGAGGTTCTGGATTTTCTTTTATATATTCTGCATCTATAACATCGCCGCTCAATTGCTGCTCTAATGCTTCAGCTTGTGAGCTTCTTTCTGGTTTTATATCTTCATTTTCAAATTCATCATGCAAGCCCATTAACTTATCAGGGCAATGAATACGAGCAAAAAACGCAAAGGCTCTATACTGTAACATCTGTTCGGGCATAGTTAGCCATTTTGAACCTGTCTTACTGTACCAGCCTTCTTTTTTTGCCATTTCAATAGTTATTTTTGAGCCTTGACATTCATTTCCGTTTTTGTCTTCTGCTATTACTCTGCAACCTAGCTTTTCAAAGCCGTCATTTTTGTACCATTCAAGACGAACATTTTTAAAATTCTTTCTTACAATAGCTGCTGTATACTGACCTGACCAACTAGGCTTGCCATTAACAACGTAAAGATTTTGCATAACAAAAAGTGGGCTTCTTGCACCCACTTGTCTTGCTGTATCGATTGCAATTAAACAATTTTCAGGCTTGTTTTTGTAGCTGTTTGGTATAAAATCTGCTTTTGCTAAACTTTTTGCCATTTCCATAGCCTGGTTGAAAAGATTCATATCGCTATAAACACTTGGCAATGTTTTGCAAGATTCGTATTGTATTAATTCGTTTTTATTGTCCATAATTTACACCTCATAACTTGCTAAAGCTCTATCAATCCACGCAGGAGCAAAACAAATCCCTTTTTCTTTATTGAAATTTGTCGGCTCATCTTCCGGTTTAATCTGTAAAGAAAGTTCTACAATTTTATCTGAGTATGTCTCCCATACACCTTTTTCTTTACATTCTTTGAACTTCTCGACTCCTTGCTTAAAAGCCTTTTCTCCAAAATCGATTAAATGCATATCAGGCAAATAAACCTGTGTTATAAATGGAGCTTCCTTTTCTTGGCAGATAAAGAAAAAGCTCTCTACGTCGATGCCTGTAACTGCTTTTATGCCTTCTCTGTAGAGAGCCGCTTGAATATGGTAGCCGTATTTTAAAAAGTCATTATAAAAAGTCTGAGGATTTACGCTAGCACAAGTTTTATAGTCAGGTACTAATTTACATTCATAAGGTAAAAAGTCAGGTCTGCATTTAAGCCATTCCCCGTTTTTTCCCTGCCAAAATATACTAAGCTCAGATTCGCCCTTTTGGGAAAATGCATTTTTTGCATATTTGTTGTTAAAGATTGACTTGCCGATGCTGATAACCTGATTTAGTTCATTTGAGTTTAATTCAATTTCTTTTTTCTCAACACCTTTTTCAGAAAGTAAAAGTTCCATCAAGTCAGGTTTTGTAAATTTTTTATCAGCTTTTATTCCTATTTTTTCAAGAACTGCTTGTAATCCTGCTTTGTCAAAATTAGCATAAGGGTTATGCCAATATGTTTCAAAAAAAGTTTCTTTACCTTCTAAAATATAACAGTGGCAAGCTTTGCCGATTTTAAAATGAGGCTTTTCCTTTGCCTCGTACTCTCCGCTAAGATATTTATAATAATACTTTGCAGGGCAATCAATCAGTGTTTTTAATCCGCTATTAGATATGCCTTTTGATTTATGATACACATCAATCGGCATGTTTCTTATTATCATTGGTTTACAAATGTCTAAATCTGGTGTATAATCAATTATAATATTTCGCATTTTATATTATTCCTTTCGATAAATTTTAGTAATTATTTTTAGAGCTTATGGCTCTTTTTTGTTTGTTATTCTTCTAAATCTTCTAATTTATACGGATCGTATAAAATACCTATCTGGTCGTTTTGTCTCCATTTTTCTATAATTTCTAAGGCTAATTCTGCAACAGTTTTTTTGCCTGTCTTGACTTCTGTGCGAAAAACTAGACCCCCGTAATTTATTAAGGTATACGCTAATTTGTCTTTATTTTCAGCGATAATGCCGTTTTTGTACATCTCGAATTCTTGCTCTGGGCTCAGCCCTTCTGTCCATTTCTTTTCTGTCTGCAAAGTCGTAAGCCTCCTTATAGTTATTAGTAAGAAATTCTATGTTGCCTTTTCTGGTATTAATTACGCTAATTCGTCCTTTTATATCGGTGAATATTGCATATTTCATACATTGTTTTTGCACTCCTCGCACATAAACGCTTCATTTTCTGGTGTTTTTTCATCAAAAATTTTCTTGCAATGTTTACACCTTGATAACTCGTTTGATTGTAAATATCCTTTTTGAGCATCTTCAAGGGTTTTCAGGACAAGGTTCTTGTCGTGCTCTGATTCAATAGCACTTAATTCCATACCTGTATTCATAAAGTTTTCGATGATGGAGTTATATACATTGCCCCAGCTTGCTATTTCTGAGTCAAGAAAATTGCAAAAATCCGTTGCTGATTGGAGATAGCCCTTATCAAGTCCAATTGTTGACATAGTTGCCTCCGTTCTTTTTTAGGTTCCGAATTTATAGATTACATTTTTAAGCTGTTGTTTTTTTTCTATTTCTTGTTGCGCCAAAAGCTTTGCTGCTTTTTCTTTCTTTCTTTTGTCCTCTTTTGCTTTTTTTAGACTGTCATATTTTCTAGCTTTGTCGATTGTGTCTCTAATTTTGAGAAAAAATTGGATTAAAGCTTTTGCAATAAAAACAGATAAGGCACCGAATAAAAAATCAGTCATAATGCTTTCCTTTCTAAAAAAATTAAGGGTGGTTTCCCACCCCTGTAAACGTTTTTATGCCTCTTTTTTAAAGAAAACAGCCCCGTTTCCGAGGCTTTGGCTATACAGGGTATTTAATATGACATTTTCTTTAAGAAAAAGGCAATTTCTTGCCTATATGTTTAAGTCCAAAATAGAAAGTTAAAAGTCTGGATAAATATTAATCTAAAAGTTCAGGATGCTTGTTTATTATTGTCCAGATATCAAGCTTAAGTGATCCTGTAAGGTCAGAGCCTTTAGGTTGAAGAGATTCGAGAAACCCCTTTTGTCTTAAAGAAAATAAGCAGTCTCTATTTTTGAACCCATCTGTTATGAGATAATTATCGCCTCGTTTTAAAGCCTCTTTCATAAGCTCTTTTTCTCCTTTAGGCATTGCTCCATAAAAAGTGAGCATTTCTTTATATCTTGCTTTGTCTTCAGCTTTTTTAAAAAGAGGTATAAGCAAGTGATCAATTGGCGTGCCTATTAGGTTAACCAAAAGAAGAATTAGCATAAAAAAGAATATAACGACAATAATTGTAAAAAGAGCGTTCCCCTCAAATATTAAGAAAGGGAATATATCTTTTTTATAAATAAGTATTATCGTAATCAACACAGCGAACGTAAAAGCTTTTCCCATGGTAAGCTCCAATAATGTTTTAATATCAATTTTTACTGCGTTTTGTGATATCATATAAATAACCTTCTATTATCTGTCTTGCCAAAAACATGATAACAGAAGGTTATTTATTGTTTAAACTTTTAACCCTGCCCAATAATTGAATATTGAGCAGATTTAAAAGTTTTATTTAATATTTTTAATGCTTTTTATTTACATTTCCCGCCTCGCCTTACGTCGACCACCGTTCGGCACTTAATGCCATAAGCTTAGCAGGTAGTGTGTCGGGTATTATTTACGGGCTTATATACCATTACCACGGGTTTTATCTCTTTTCCTTGAGTTTGTATTCAATTTATTAGCTGCAATATTACGAGTTCAGCTAGCCTCAATTTTGAATGCAAAACCCCGCCCCTTCCGCCGAAGGGTTTTTAATGGGGTTATTATTTTATAAATTCTTTTTAAAGTTTTGTTAAAGTTTAAATAAAGTTAAACATTTAAATTATGCGGATTGTTTTTCTTTAAATGTAAGCCAAAGTTCAATGGCTTCTTGAATTAGTGTACTTCTGTATAAGTCTTTATTTTTGTCAACAAAGCCATCTACCCGGCTTAGTTGTGAAGGCGAAAGGCATATACTAATTGTCACTTTGGCTTTTTCATCTTTAATTGTATCTTTATTTGCCAATTTCTTTTGTCCTTTCTTATAAAAATGTTGCGTTAATAACTTGTTGGTGTAATAATGAATTTGAAAATAAATTACAAGTTATATATAAAAAAGCTCCCGAGGTTGCTAGACCTTCTGCAATCCCTCCAAAGGGTAGTTGTAAGGAGACAATCTATCAACAAGCATATAATTTATGATATCCACTGTATTATATGTTGTGACCTCGGGAAGCTTTTAAAAAATCAAATTAAAGATGTAAAAACCCCTAGGTTTGCCGAATCTGCTCGATTCCCTTCCAAAAGGAGGAGAGGAGACAATTTGCCCAAAAAGCGTACGACCATGGATTTTAGCTATCGTATGTCGTGAACCCAGGGGGTTATACATTTTATTAATCCTTTTTAGTTACTAACTTAATGCGTTAATAATAGAATAACATTCATTTTACGATTCGTCAAGTATAAATTTAATATTATTTTATGAAAGGTCAAGAGTAGATGAATGAAACTCTTTGAAGCTCAAAAAAGAATAGAAGAAATTAAAAAAGTAAAAGTAAGTTTTACGATTATTGGTAATGCATTAGGAGTTTCAAAGCAAAGAGCTTTTCAATTGAAAGAGGTTGAATTAAAGTCAGACCAGATTAACCTTTTAGAAGATTATTTTCAAATAAATTTATTGAATAAAGAAAATATTGACGAATCGTCAAACGCAGACGAATGTATAAATTTACCCCTAATAACGGCATCAGCAGGCGGTGGTTATTCTGTTCTTGAAAATCAAAAAATAGGAATATGCAAGGCAGAGTTAATGAATGTTGGTTTTCAAAAATCAGATAATCTAGTGGCGGTTAAAGTATCGGGCATGTCAATGCAGCCGACTATTAACAACGGTGATGTTTTGATACTTAATACTAAGTTTGAAAAAATTATAGATAATGATATTTATGTTTTAAGTTACGGCGGTGAACTTTTTTGTAAAAGGCTTTTGCGTGGCTTAACTTATTTAGTTGTAAAGTCCGACAATGCAGATTATCCGCTCGAAAAAATAGAAGGGCAAGAGCAAGAAAAACTGAATGTAATAGGTAAGGTAATTTTTAGAATGAATGGGTTTTAGAGATGAAGAAGATTCTAATTGTTTTAGCGTGCTTATTAATAATAAATACTCCTGTTTTGGCTTGGCGAAAAGCAGTGCCTTCTCTTGCAGATGATTTTTATCTAGATACTGCAAACATCTATTTTTACAAGAATAGATATATTTTCTACTGGACAAAAAGTGCTACAGCCCCAGACAAAAAGGAATATTCATTATTTCAAATGGTATCTGATTGCAAAAAAAATAAAATCTTTGTTAATTCTATAATGTTCACTGATGACCAAAATAATATTACTCTTTATGGTACAAATTTGATTAATGCAAAAGATTTAAAAGAATCTTCTTTTAAAGAAATAGGAGAAAAAAATATTTTAAATAAAGCGGTGCACAGTTCTTTATGCACATATTACACAAAGAAAGGCAAAATAAAATGAACATTTTGAGAGCGTAATTATGCAAATTAGTGCAATGGTAATTTTTAGAATGAACGGGTTTTAGAGATGGATTATTCAATAGCAAAAATAATAGAAGCTTTTACTGCATTTACCAAAGTTATTTTAAACAAGAGCCCTTACAAATGTGGATATTGTAAAAAAAAGACTCTAGTTTGTTCTGGTTCGAATAAATTTGAAAGGCACTGGGTATGCACTAATAAAGATTGTATTTATCACGACAGATGGCAAACACAATATTGGAGCGAAGTAAAAGGTGATTGGTCAAGATTAGAGCCTTAATTATAAGGATTAATCGGTTTACAATAAGGATTTTTTACTTTTACTGTCAAATTTCCGCATTGAATAATTTCTAATACTGCCAGTATCCACCAAATCCAACAAAATTCATAATGTAGAGAGGATAAGACAACTAATACAGATGTAAAAATAAGCATAAATTAAGCCTTTTATTTAAATAATTAAAATAATTATACACAATTTTCAAAAAAAACAAAAAAATGGAGTAAATAAAATGAAAAAAGCACTAATACTATTATCAATAACCTTTTTAGTCTCGCCTTGCTACGCCGACCAGTGGAGTAACAACAGCTATAATCAAAATAACTTTTCTACAAATCTTTGGTCTAATAGTGTTCAATCCAATGATAATTTTAACAATGGGTATAATCAACAGCCAACTCAATATTACGAATACCCACCAAGTCACAAAATACGTAGAGATAAGCCTTTTAGACCTATATTTAAGCAAAGACAAAAAAACGGGACAGATTTCGGCAATTAGCATATATAGTGTGTGCGTCGCTCTTCACGCAGGAGTGTGGATTGAAACGGCAATTAGCAAGCAAAAGCGTGTTTAAGGGACAGGGGGAGAAAAGGATTATAGTATTAGTGTTATGGAGATAGCAAGCATGAGCAATTACAAATTGATACCTGAGTTGATAAACATAGTTTTTTTGAATCCTGATTATTTTTCAGACATTAAGGACTTTGAGAAAGAATTTAAAATTTTTACAGAGGAAAATGAGCTTAGTTTTGAGAAAAAACCGATAGAAGTTATCACTAAACAAGGAAGAAGCATTCCAAAAGAACTGCTAAAAGAAACTATTAGCACATTTTATAATGAGGAAGATAGGCTTTATGTTGAGTTATTGCTTACTTTCCCAAACTCCAAATTGAATATAGTTATGAAGGATATAGAGTCATTTGAGCCATCTGATGTAAAAAAAATGACAGATATTGCTAAAAAAATCGTCTCAGAATTTAGAAGCCAATATAATAGTGTAGGCTTTAATTTTAAATATAAAATTGAACTTCTAAACCAGCTTCATAATGATGTTATTAACCAAAGCTTAAGAAATATAAATAATAAAGTCTCACAAATAAATAACTTTAATATTAAATTTAATCTTGAAGAAAATATTGGGAAAAATACAAATCATTTAATTTCTCTTGATATATTTAAACCAGAAGATAACAATGAAATTATAGTATCAGTGAATTTTCATTATGAAAAATTTGAGCAAAATGTATCTAAAAGCAAGAGATGCGAACTAATAAATGAAGAAATAATGCCAATGATGAGTGAAAATTTCAATAAATTTGAAGAGCTTATAAAAAACTTGATGGAGGATAACAAAGTTGAATGAGTCAAGTAAAATAGCAAAAAGGACTATAAAGCCAAATGAAACCTCCTCAGGCTATGAAGAATCAGAATCAAGCGCTACAGAGCAAGGTAATCAAACAATTATAGAAGATATTTATAATTCTTATAATACAAGAAAAAAACAAACAAAGGCAGAGGATTGTAGTATGGAAAACAGAGATGAAAAACTGGAAAAGATTGAATCCAAAATAGATTCTCTTGAACGAAAGTTTGAAAAAACATCAAGTGATAATATTGAATTAAAGTCTGACATTAGAGAAATAAAGACGCATATAAATTGGATTATAGCTATAATCCCTGTAAGTATCACTATAGCCTGTTTTGTTTTAGGATTGATGTCGGCTCACAGCAACTCAAACGTCAATTCACTAAGAAATGAAATGAAAACAGAGCTTCAGAGTATTAACAATAAATTTGATACAATGGAAAAATATAATAAACTCTATATAGAAAACGAAGTAAACAAAAAATTCCTTGAAGGTAAAAAGAAGAACTAAGACAAAATATGCACTGGGAAAAAAAATAATAATTAAAAAAGACAGCTTAACGGCTGTTTTTTTGTTGTGTCATTAAACCATTGCCCCAATGCGTTAATAATGACATTGCATTACCCAAATGCTATAATAGTACATATTTACAGAATTTAAAATATGGAAATATGCAAATAGATTATAGTTCAATTGTATCTGGATTATTAGGTGGAGGTGGTGGAACAGCTCTTGCATTTTGGCTTTTTGTTGACAAAAAGATAAATGACAAAGTGGCTGCAAAGATAAAAGAGCAAAAAACCGAATGTGAAAAAAGATGTAATGAACATAAAGAACAGTCAAAAGATGATATAAAAGAAATCAAAGAAACCCTAAGGCTAATATTCGACAGACAAGAAGAGCAAAAAAATTTAATTATTGATGTAATACGGAGCTTCCCAAAATGATTATTTTCTATTGTGTCGATTTAGACGGAGAACCAGATCAAGAAAGTTATGACGCAAATTATACAAATTATGACGATGCTCTCAAAAGATGCATATACCTAAATCACAACACCAAGACCAAGAAGAAATTTTATATAAAAAGAGGATATAGAAATGACAGAGGCAAAGAATAAAATCGGTGCCCCTTCGCAGTATAAAGAAGAATATATTCAACAAGTAGAAAAGCTTTGCAAGCTAGGAGCCATAGATAAAGAAATAGCTGGTTTTTTTGGAGTTTGTGAAGCCACTATAAATAATTGGAAAAAAGCGCATCCTGAGTTTTTAGAGTCCATAAAGAAAGGAAAGGTTTTAGCTGATGCAGAAGTCAGTGAAAAACTATTTCAAAGGGCGATTGGATATAGTCATACAGATACAAAGTTTGCAACTCACGAAGGGCAGATTACAGACTCTCAAGAATATATGAAACATTATCCGCCTGACTCTACAGCTGCGATATTTTGGCTTAAAAATAGACAGCCTGAAAAGTGGCGTGAAAAACAAGAAGTTGAACACAGCGGCGAGATGACATTCAAAAAATGGGCGGAAGAATTAGGGTAATTAAATTTATATAAATGACAACGAAGCCATAAGGGTTTGGATGGTTTTGCCCACCGCCCGGATACAAAAGCAAAACTTAAAACACAAAAGATAATTTATAAATTAAATTTATATCGAGGTAAAAAATGACAGACAAATATTTAACTACGCCAGAGCACCAAAGGCGAAAATCAGACATCCAGCATGCAATTTTGCCTACTACTGTAGTTAACGGACACAAGACAGTTACAACCGCTGGAACAGCTGTAGCATTAGGTAATTCAACCCAGCTTATAAATGGAATAACTATAAAAGCTCTGTTGGCGAATACCAATATAATTTATATTGGTGATTCTGAAGTCTCCAATTCTAGCGGCTATGAATTATATGCAGGTGATCAAGTTTTTGTCGCTTGCACGGATTTGGCAAGTATTCATATTGACGCTGCCGTTAATGGCGAAGGCGTAAGCTTTTTGGGTGGTTAGAA